>CAZNLG010000023.1:3908-12526 GCA_964573765.1 uncultured Candidatus Bathyarchaeia archaeon
CCGCTTCCAGCGTGCATGGGGTCGCCAAAAACAACAAAGTAAAGGTTACCTTCAGTATCACAGGTTAAACCGTAAACTCTACCTATATCGGACAAAAGAAGGGTAGCGTTTTTTCCGTTGGATGGAAGCATCTTTAAAGTTCCGATTTTTTCTGTGAAGTATAGGTTCCCATCCCCATCAACAGTTACAGCATAAGGTCTGTAAAGGTTTTTCAACAAAACTTTGGTGGTGTTGGTTTCACCATAAGGAAGCATTTTCAAAGTTCCATTTAAAAACTCCGTGAAGTATAGGTTCCCATCCCCATTAACAGCAACACCATAAGGTACAGCTAAACCTTTCAAAACGGTCGAAACTTTACCACTTTTTAAATCAATCTTTATAATGGAACCGTTTATACTCTTGGCGGAAACGTAGAGAAAACCATGAGCCTTATCTAAGGCTAATCCCCAAGGACTTGGAAGATTCTGAACAATAACTTCAACCTTACTGAGGTCTGATGAAAGCTTTTTTACGGTACCTAGGGAAGCTTCAGCAAAATATATGTTACCTTCATCATCAACAACAATACCGGTGGGTGTTGTTAGATTTGAAAAAATTGTTCTAACACGACCATCTTTGTAGAAGACTTTAATTCTACCTTCAACCAAACCACCATACTCTGTAAAGTACACATTTCCGTTTTTATCTACAGCAACACCAACAGGGTAGTTAAGTCCATGAAGTAAAACAACAGCCCCCCCCTGTTCAGCAAAAACAACGGAAAAGTTTGCCAAACTTAAGATTAAGATAAGGAAAACCGTTAGAATTGCTACAAAGTTTCTTATTATGCTGTCAGATTTTTGTTTCATCGGTTGGGCCCTACCCACAGTTGGGAGTTTAATTAAACAAAGGGTAACTATTTTAAAAAACTTAACATTTTCGAGTGTTCGTAAAAACTTATCTTTTTGACTTGGTTTTCTAATGTTTGGATGATGAGCTCAGCTCACTCGAAAAATGGATGTGAGATTGTTGGAAGAGCCGTCTGACAAACTTTAATGGTTTTCTTTGTTTAGGGGATCATACTAAAATTCTAATTGTTTCATAGTATTCTTGGTAATGTTTGGGGTATGATGAGCGAAGGACGGGGCTGAATGGATGAAGAATTCAGCCTTATCTGACTCCTTAAACCATAAATAACGGAAAGTCTCATCAAACTTTTGGGATGATGAATAGGACCCTCTAAGAGACTCAGGACCCCCTTACTGACCATTGTTTTTGTTAAGGTTAAGGAGAGGCTCTTGAAGAGGTTTAAAGTTTACGGAGTTTATTGGTGTGTTAACTGTAACGTACCTTTGGTTGATGAAAAATGTAGTTTATGTAAGGAGAATGGAGAATTCGTTCAGCTTACCAAACCCGTGGACCCTCGACCTGTTTTTAAGAAGGACCTAAAACTTCTTCAGGAAACCATTTCAAAGGAATTTGGAAAGGAAGCATTTAATCTCCTTCTAGGAAAATCAGAAGTCATTGTTTTTAATAGGTTACCTTATTTGGACAAGGCCTATGAAGTTTTGGTGGATGGGAGAGTTTTAGGTCATCTATTTTTTGATTTTCCAAGTTTAGAATGGACATTTAAACCTTTACAGGAAGCATGTAATAGACTTTGGAATGAAAAACTTGGTTCTTGGGTTTTAGTTGATTCGGACAATGTTGAAAAGGAACAAATTCTCACCAGTATAGATTTTCTCGACAAAAACTTAGAAAATTCTTGTTATGTAATCATTGTTTCAAAGGAGCAGAAGGTTGTAGGTGTTGGTAGAAGAATCAACGATGAACGGATGGTAGTTGTTAAGACATGGAAACCGAGAAAACCAAGATACTTTGACGTAAAAGCTTCTTGGGAAAAAACTGTTGAAGCAAATTTTGGTAGGTTAAGGATGAATGTTTCGAAGGCCTGTAAACTTATTCATGGTTTAGCCAGTAGACTGGGAAATCGTATGTTTGTTTCTTATTCAGGGGGTAAAGACAGTTTAGCAACATTACTTTTGACACTTAAAGTTTTGGATAAAGTAGAAATCTTGTTTAATGACACTGGGTTGGAAATGCCTGAAACTTTGGAAAACGTGAAAGAAGTTGCATCAAGACTTGGAGTGGAAATTTTAAGGGTTGATGCTGACGAAGTTTTCTGGGAAAAGGTTAAGGTTTTAGGTGTTCCTACAAGGGAAAACCGTTGGTGTTGTAAAGTTTGTAAACTTGAACCTATGGCTAAATTTTTACGGGAAAAATTTTCCGGTAGGGTTTTGAGTTTGGTTGGACAAAGAAAACCTGAATCTTTTAGAAGAGCAAATTCAAGAGATGTTTGGATAAACAGATTTTTACCCGATGTAGTTACATGTAGTCCAATTAACCGTTGGAACATGTTGGAAGTTTGGTTATACCTGATGATGGAGAAGTTTGACGGTATTGTTAACAGGCTTTATTTTGATGGTTTTGAGAGGGTGGGATGTTTTATGTGTCCTTCATCGAGTCTTGCGGACCTTTTAACCGTGAAAAGAAAACATCGTAGGTTATGGGGGAGATGGGAAAATGAATTAAAAAGATGGATTTTAAGCCAAAATTTACCGGAGTGTTGGATTGATTTTGGTTTGTGGCGTTGGAAGTATCCTCCAAAAAGAATCATCAACAGCTTAAAAACTATGAAATGTTTTGGCTAACTTTATTATTTTTAAGAAAATTTTTGATATATCTTGTTGGTGAAAAACGCTTGTGTAAGGTTAAAGTTGTATCTTTAGACTTGGAAGGAACACTTGTAGACCAAAACTTTAGTGACCTTGTTTGGAATGAAGGAATTCCTAGGCTCTATGCTGAAGAAAAAGGTCTAAGCTTTCCAGATGCCAAAAAGATTGTTCTAACAGAATATGAAAAGGTAGGAGATAGGAAAATTGAATGGTATGATATAAGATACTGGTTTAAACGTTTTGAACTTAAAAATCATAGTTATGAAGAGCTTATGAATAGTTACAAAGACAAAATCTTCTATTATCCTGAAGTAAAAACTGTTTTAGAAGAGTTAAGTAAAAAATATGTTTTAATTTTAACTTCAAATTCTGCTAGGGAATTTTTAGAGTTTTTGGTTGGAAAGTTTGAAAAGTTTTTTTCTCACACTTTTTCAGCAACATCAGATTTTAAATGTGTCAAAAAAGACAAGGAATTTTATCTTAAGATATGTAAGATTTTGGATAAAAAACCTGAAGAAATATCTCATGTTGGAGACCGTTGGGAAGATGATTTTTTAATTCCGAGAGAGATAGGAATTAAAGCATTCTACCTAGATAGGTCTGGGAAAAGAAGGGACAAGTTTACGGTTAAAGATTTGAAGGAATTTATGGATAAACTTGAAGGAGGGCTCCATGTATGATGGAGAAAGAAAAAATTCCTAAGGCGATTGTTATAAAGAAAATGGGGGTTAAGTACAGAATTAGGGAAGGAAGAGGTTTTTCCAAGGAAGAATTGAAAGAAGTTGGACTAACCGTTGATAAAGCTAGAAAAATTGGGTTGTATGTGGATGAACGTAGAAGTTCAAAACATGAAGAAAACGTTAACTTACTGAAGAAGTTTTTGGAGACCATCAAAGCAAAAGGTTAAACCTAGAAGTTTAACTTTTAGACTTTTATACTTGAGTAGTCTTTCCCTCCTAAGTGTAGCAAGACTTCTTTTTTTGGCATAAAATTTCTGTAGCATTCTTCTTTTACTTCAACACATTTAACATCAGCAATGATAAAACTGTATTCTTCTTCTTTCTTGACAACTTCTTTTGCAACACATTCAACCCAAGCCATACATTCTTTTACTCTTGGTGGTTTAACTGTTTTTGAAGGAAACCAACTTAATCCAGCTTCTTCAAGTTCGTTAACCCCTTCAGGAAAGGTTTTTGCACAAATTTGAACTTCCTTTTTAAGTTGTTTAGGAGTTATGTTAACTACAAATTCTTTTGTTTCACTTATGTTTTTAAATGTATGAGATTCATACCATGCAGCTAAAAGTAAAATTGGAGGTGAGTCGGATAAAGGTGTTAACCATGCAAACGTACCTGCATTTATCTTTCCTTCCTTGTTTAGAGTTGTGACTAAGCTTACAACTTTAGGGTGGAAAAGCCTATACCAATTTTCATCAACTAACAAAACCTTTTCACCAAAAAATTGTTTTAACCTAAGTTATTGTTAATGATTTTGGTGGTTTCTTTACTGTTATGCTTCCATGTCTTCTATCTTATGGTGTTCATGGATTGCTTTAAGTTTATGTCTGACGATGGTGTTTTTAAGTTCATCCTTGAGAATTTGGAACAACTCTTTCTGACATTTTAAAAATTTCGGTTCTGTTCTGTTTCTAGGTCTCTTGAGGTTTACATGGTAATTATGTTTAATTTTAGCTGGTTTTGCACTTAACACAAGAATTCTGTCAGCCAACTCCAATGCTTCGGTTAGGTTGTGAGTGACAAGAATGAAGGTTTTCTCTGTTTCTTCCCAAAGTTCCAAAACTTCACTTCTTAAAACTTGAGCTGTAAACTCGTCGATTGCACTGAAGGCTTCATCCATTAACACGATTTCAGGGTCTACAGCTAAAGCTCTTGCAATACCAACCCTTTGTTTCATTCCACCGGAGAGTTCTTTGGGATATGCATTTTCATATCCTTTTAACCCTACAAGTTCAACAAGTTCAAGAGCGATTTTTCTCCGTTCAGTTTTGGGTACACCACGCATTTCCAGACCAAACTCTATGTTTTGAAGTACGTTTCTCCATGGGAAGAGTGCAAACGACTGAAAAACCATGCTTATTTTTGGATGAGGACCACGAATGATTTCCCCACGAAACTTAACTCTGCCAGAAGTTGGTAGGTCAAGACCTGCTATAATTTTTAGGAGGGTTGATTTTCCACAACCACTTGGACCGATTATGCAGATGAACTCTTTGTTGTGTACATCAAATGTGATTTCGTCTAGTGTAGGAACATGTCTTCCATTTTGATGATGATGTTTTACTACTTTTTCAACTTCAAGACATTTTATCATTCATGCCACCGCCTTATTCTGTCTTCTACACGTTGAAAAACAAGTCTATCGATTATGATAGCAATAATACCTATCATGAATATCCCAGCAAATGCATAAGTTAGAGAACCACTTTCAACTGCAAAATTTATTATAAAACCTACCCCACTTACTCTAGCTATGATTTCTATGGCTAAAACTATCTCCCAAAGAAACTCATATGCAAGTCTGATTCCGGTTACAAGTTGTGGGAGAACGGCTGGTAAAACAAGTTTCGTGTATACATCAATTTTACGGGCTTTATAAATCAATGCAACATGAAAATAATCTTTAGGAATATCTTTTACACCTTCTCTTACCGTGAAAAAGATCGGGAAAAACGCTACAACGGTAGCCATAATTATCGCTGCAGTAGTTCCAGGTCCAAACCAGTAGACAAAAAGAGGAAGTAAAGCAACATCAGGTAAAGCTCCCACGATCATTATTAGCGGGGTAAGTGAAGAATCTAGCTTTGATTCCAACCCGGTTAAGATAGCAAACGGAATCGCAACTATAGCTGCTAAAACAACTCCTAACATTAAAGTGATTAAGCTGTGAAAAACTCCTACAATAAAAACAGGGTCTTTAAGAAGGTCAAAAAATAAAACGGTAAGAATCTTTGAAGGTGCTGGTAAAGTCTTACTTGAAATCAAATTTAGTTTTAAAGCTATTTCCCAAACAGTAAAAACCATACCTAAGGGTATAAGGAAAAGCCAGTTTTCAAATTTAAAACCATTTTTAAACGATGTTTCAGTTGAAACTTTTTTTTGTTTACGAACTTTTTTGAAGCTTGTTGAGAAAGCCATCGGTCCTCGGTAGATTTCGATTAGTTTTAGGATAACATAAAATTTTAAGTGAACCGTTAACATTAAGCTTAGATTAGTTTCTTGGAAAATGTTTCAGGTTTCCGTTCTCATTAAAACATAAACTTGTAAAATTTTCCATGGTTAAGAAGGAAAAATTAAAAAACCTTATAATAAAGGATCTTGACTTAAAGCTATTCTTACGAATTTTTCTATGAGAATTTTAACTATTTCCGCAGATGTTTGAGTTATTTAAGCTAATTTTACATAAGGAACAAACTAGAAAGAGTTACTTTTGGAGTCACCACTAGTCCGGGGGGGTTCCGGTAACTTTTAGGCACTTGGTTTTTTAAACTTTGCCTGTTAACATTCGGCGCTCAAATCATAACGCTTATATCCAGTTTTGTTTTTGGTTTCTGTCAGCTTATTGTCGGTAAGGCAGGTAGTGGAGAAGCAGTTAAATTTTGTTTCCTTGCTTATGAAGTGTTTACCTTTATTTCAACAGAATAATATTTCCCATTCCCCTCCTTCTCCTCTCAACCAGCCCTTTGCTCTCCAGCAGATCCAAAGCTCTACTAACGCTTGCCTTTGAAAGTCCTGTCTTTTCTGGAAGTTCGCTTTGTTCTATAATTCCATCAGCTTCAATTATTGCTCTATATATCTTCTGCTCATCCTCCTTCAATGTTTTTACAATTTCTTTCCATCTCTCTTTTCTTTCCTCTAAAATTAATTCTCCGACAGGTTTTTCAACCGAATCAAAAAACAGTAAATACGTTCCGCTGACACCAAGGATAATAGAGGCTGCAAGGATGGTTATGACATCCTCAAGTGTGAAAAATCCTGGGAGCTGGATAATGGATGCGCTTTGTCCCTCCACAACAATCTGGATTGGCGTTGGATTCAATAGCTTTAATCCTAAAACGGATGCCGAAGCAACAAATAAAGCCGCTATGAATACTGTTTTTCCATGAATTTTGCCTTCCATCTTTTCACCTTCTTAAAAAAATAAAAAAAAGATTTGTTTGTATCCTTTACTTTGGTGCGTGTGGTCCATGCAATGGCAACTTACTGCAATCTATTGGTCCATTAGGTCCGTAACAGTTTTAGTTTTCTGTCACTGCAGAACTTCGCTCTTCTACGGATGTTACTGTTTCGCTTTTCAGATCTATTTTAACTTCATAGATTTTCCCATTGGCTTCAAATGCTAAAATTGCTGTATCAGCTGGTTCTCCTACTGGAACTGGTTTTCCTTTTCTTATTGTGATGGAATACAGCAAGATGTATTTCCCTTCTTTATACTGTATGCCTTCTCCATTAGTTAATTCCTGTACTCTGCTGTCTTTATTAGCTATTTCAAGCCATTTGTTCAGCTTTTCTTGGTGCTCTGCTATTTTCTTCTTCATCTCTTCTGATGTCATTTTGTGCAATACTATTTTATGTCCTGATATCTCTATAGTATATTCTCCTGACAATGTGAGTTCCTTTACTAATTTTCCATCTTCATATATTTTTAGCTGGTCGTTCACTACCTCTACACTGACTCGTTTTCCAGCAAACTCCAGTAAGTTACCTGTTCCAAAGGCTGTTTCTATGCCTGCCATTAACAACCCTGCTACTAAGAGGATGCTAAGCAGAGCCAACCTGCTTTTCATTTCACCTTTCATTTGCTTTCACCTTTGTTTATACCATAGGATGAAACGCTTGAAATAACTCGTATGTGAAACTGGTTGGAAACTAGTCTGCGAACAATTAAAATTCCTTTTTAGTATTTCCCCTTCCTTAAGTCTTTTCTTCCATTCTTCAATACTTTAAAACCCTGCGAAACATTTTAATTCTTGCAGTACTCATAGGAGAGAAATTTGAAGATTTAGAAGCGTCTAAAAGTTACTAGAACCTTCCAGTTAGATTTACGTGCCGAATGTTAACACCCGAAACCTCAAATAACCCAAGTGCCTAAAAGTTACCAGAACCGTCTGGGGAAATGTTTAAAAGTGTAAACTTCTTAGGATTTTCTGGCTTAACCTTAAGTTTAAACGACTCTGAAAAATCGTCGTGGAGAAGTTGGTTAAGAAGGTTCTTGTTGACTCAAACTTTTTGCTTTTACCGTTTAACTGTGGAATAGATATCTTTAGAGAAGTTGAACATGTGTTGGCTTCAAAAGTTGAGTTTATAGTTTTAACTTCTGTTCTTGAAGAACTTAAGCAAATAGCTTCAAAAACAAAAAAATTAAAGCTTAAAAGACAGGTTGCTCTTGCACATGAACTTTCCGAGAAATGCACAAAAATAAACATCGAGACACATGGAAGAAGTGTAGATGATTGTTTAATCGAAGCGGCAAAAGAGCTAAACGGTATAGTTGCTACTGGAGATATGGAACTAAAAAGTAGGCTTAGGAAAGCAGGGATACCTGTTATTTATCCAAGGAAAGGGAAATATTTGGTTTTGGAGGGATATGTTAATTAATGTTTGAGTTAGTTAAATGTCAGGACATCGTAAGAGTCCCGCCTGAGAAATTTAATTTAGACCTTAAAACTGTAGCTTTAGAAGAACTTAGTAAAAAATATGAAGGAATGTTAAGTAAAGAGTTAGGTTATGTTATAGCGGTAATTTCTGTTGAAGTTTCACCGACAGGAAAGATCCTGCCTGGAGACGGTGCAACCTACCATTCTGCCACCTTTACACTTTTAACTTACAAGCCTGAAGTTCAAGAAATCGTTGAAAATGGTGAAGTAATTGACATAAGAAGCCAAGA
>CAZNLG010000024.1:0-12472 GCA_964573765.1 uncultured Candidatus Bathyarchaeia archaeon
CTTGAAAATAAGTGGCGGGCCCGTCGGGATTTGAACCCGCGACCCCCGGCTTAGAAGGCCGATGCGCTTTTTGTTTACTTAATCCAAGCTGCGCCACGGGCCCTTTTCTTGTTTCCCTCATTTTTTAGCGTTTTTGTTTATAGTTATATAGTGCATGTTATGTTTGTTTCTTGTTGTTCTACAAAAATTTTTAACAGGGCATTCTTTACATTTGTTTTTTCTACAGAAGTTTTTTCCAAGTTTTATGAGAGCTGTTTCAAAGTTAACAAAACTTTTTCCTTTAACTTTATTCTTTTCCCAGTAGGTTTTAAGGATTTGTAAAGCTTTAAGTTTCTCTTCCTTAGTTTTCCATTCGTCTTTTTCCACTATTTTTAGGTTGTAAGCTGCTTGGAGAACCGGATTTTGTGGTGGTGGGTTGGCTTTTACCCAGATATCTCTGAGTTCCCTAAGAAAAATGTTTATGGTTGTTTCTCCAACTCCCCTAAACTCCATAAGTTTTTTCTCAAGGTCTTTTGAATCCGATGATTGTTCATGTAACTTGTTAAGGTTTCCGTTGTACCTTTCTTTTAAAGTTTGCATTATATCCAAAAGTTTTGTTGCTGTTTTAAAATCGTAACGAACATATCCCCCTTCATCTAAAACTTCAACAAGTCTATCCCAACCCGCTTCTAAGATGGCTTCTGGTGTTAAGATTTTTTGTTTTCTGAATTCATTAAATGTTTTTATTGCAATTTTCTCGGAAATTCTTGCTCCAAAAAGGATGGATGCAAGAAACCATTCGAAGAGTTTTTGAGGATTACTGGTTTTTAGGGTTATTCCTAACTCTTCCGAGTAAGATTTACCTAAACCTTCAACAAGGTTTTTAACCATAACTTCTAAGTTTGTCAAGCTCTTTTCACATGTTAAAGGTTAGGTTGGAGACATGTTAAAATAGGTTTTTGCAAGGTCTTCAAGCTTTCTGACTTCCTGTTTCTTAAAACCGATGTAAATACCACCAAATTTTCCACCAACCCATGTTCTTGTTTGTTGATTTGGACTGAGAACATTGTTTAGTAGAGAAGAAAAAATTTTAATACCTTGAACCTTCAAATTTTTTCCTTCAAAACTTAAGGTAACAGGTTTTCCTAAAAGAACTTCTATTCCGTTTTCGATTCCCTTTATGGTTAAAAATTTTCCTTTCTTAGGTGGAAGAAGTTTGTTTAAAATTTCATGTTCAATATCCAGATGTGTTACTCTTGCTAGAGCATAACCCTTTAAATGTATATAAACAACAGCCCCTTCAACCTTAAGGTTTTCCCCATTCGACCCTAAGTATACTTGAGCATCCAAATTCAGCTTTCCTTCAGCAGGGCCGGTCAAAAAGAAGGGTCCCTCTAACTTTAAATTTAACTTTCTAACAGATGTAAACATTACGTTTCAACGACAGTAACGGTTTTTAGGAGACTATATTTTTAACAGTATTTCTACGGTTAATCCTTCAACGATGGACATTAAAACCATCAGTATGGTTAACACGACAACAAATTTAATTCCAAAATAGTAGGCCATTAATGGTAATAGGGGAATCTTAACTGCACGGTTGTAGAGAAAAGTAGCAACAAGTTTTGGTTTCATACCTTGTTCCACTAAGTTTTGTAGGATTGGATACCATATGTAAATGGGGCCTGTAGAGATAATTCCTCCAACAATGGATATCAACCAACCTTTTATTCCGGATTCTTCCCCAAGATATTTTGCAACCATTTTTGGGTTAATAAAATAGTTGTTAAATGCCATAAACACTATAACAACAACCAAAATTGGAGTAATAGTTAACAAGATTTTGAAGGTTTCCATACATGCTTCAACAAATTTAGCTGGACTGACAAACAGAAGAAAAATGTAGATAAAAAGAACTGAAACAAAAAAATAAAAACCACTAACCATCCCTTTTTTCTTTCCCTTTTCCCCTTTCTTTTCAACCATTTAAACACCAACCATGGTCAAGATAAATGTAACTAGAATAGCTAAGAAAACTGACAAAACAAAACTTGTGATATTTCGTATAACCACAAACTTTTTTCCTAAAAAGAATGCTTCAACTGGTAGTTGAACCAAACCTACAGTAACCCATGCAACTATAAAAGCTGTGACCGCAAAAAGTGATACACCCCTTTTTAAAAGCTCACCACCTATCACATAACTTGTTAGAGCATTTCCGGCAAAAAGACTACCAACAGTAGAACCTACTAATGTATCTTGAACAGGATTTCCAACAAACACCCGTGTAATCCATACCTTTGGAACGAGAACACTTATCAACCCTAAAAGCAGAATAACACCAACAAGAACAGGTAACATTTGAACAAAACTTTTCACCGTCTGAATAAATGAACCAAGAAACGTTTTCCTTTTGGAACGGTTCCTGTTCATACCAAATCATTACATTATTAAAACCTAAGATACATTTAAAATCATCATATTCAGGGTTTCCAGTAACCTTAGAAGAAAAAAATGTTAGGTTTTGGGTGTGGTCCCGCGGACAGGATTTGAACCTGTGACACTCCGGTTTCCATTGTACACCTGAAAGGCTGAAATTTGGCTCGCCTTTAAGGCGAACCCTACAGCCGGAAGCTCTTCCAGGCTGAGCTACCGCGGGCTAAGATCATTCATTGAAACATAACTTAATAAAAATTTTTGTTTAAACCATGGTTTTTCTGCTTAAAAATAGGAGGATATAGATGAAGACCAACCTTGAAAATTTTAACGTTACGTAACGAAATAACAGAGATATTTCTATCCCTGTTACCTATCTATACAATAGGTGGCAACCTATATAAAGGAGATCCAAAAACCAAGCTCACCTCTGCCTATGAAGAAACCTTAGAGAAATGGTAAAAAGAGTTGACGTTATTTATTCCCCATGGGAAAAATAAAAACAGTTATATTGAAGTCTTTAGGATTTTTTTAGGGGTGAAATAAAGGATGTCTTCAGCCTACGTCCATGCAGCCTTACTCCTCCACTTTGCAGGTCAACCTGTCAATGAAGAAAATTTAAAAAAGGTTTTAACTGCAGCAGGAGTTTCTGCAGATGAGTCAAGAATAAAAGCCTTAGCTGCAGCCTTAGCTGAAGTCAACATAGATGAAGCTATCAAAACAGCTCCTGTTGGGTTAGCTCCAGCTGCTCCAGCAGCACCAACACCTGCTGCAGAAGCTAAACCTGAAGAAAAGAAGAAGGAAGAAAAGAAGGAAGAGAAGAAGGAAGAGGAAGAAGAAGCTTTAGCTGGACTTGGTGCATTGTTCGGTTAAGGTTTCCTGTTTTGGGTTAATTTTTTGAAGCTCTCTTCCTTAATTTTGCTTAGCGTTAAAAAATTTTTTGTTTGAGAGGATGTTTTTTGGGGAGTTTAATTTTTGTTGGTTTGGGTCTCTATAATGAATATGGAATTTCTCTGATAGGTTTGGAGAAAGCCAAAAAAGCTCAAAAGGTTTATGTTGAACTTTACACGAATCCGATGCCAGCTTTATCTCTGGAAAATCTTGAAAAACTTATCGGGAAACCTGTAGTTGAGTTAAAAAGGGAAGATGTAGAAGAGAAACCTGAAAAATCAATTTTAGAAGATGCAAAGAAAATGGATGTGGTTTTTCTTGTCCCTGGAGACCCTATGATTGCAACAACCCATATTAGTCTTAGGTTGGAAGCTCAGAAAGCCGGAATAGAAACAGAAGTTTTAAATGGAGTTTCCATTTATTCCGCAGCCCCTTCCACGATTGGTCTTCAGATTTACAAGTTTGGTAAAACAGTTACAATTCCTTTTCCAACTTCAACCTACAAACCTCAAACTCCTTATGATGTAATAAAAGAAAACATGGAAAGGGGTCTTCATACACTTGTTTTGTTGGATGTGGATGTTGAAAAAAAACGTTGGATGACGATTAGAGAAGGACTTGAATATCTCTTGAAAATTGAAGCTGAAAGAAGGGAAGAAGTTGTAACTTCAAAAAAGCTTGTAATTGGTTTGGGAGGGATAGGGTCCCCAAACCCAATGGTTAAAGGAGACTCGGTAGAAAGATTGGTCAAATATGAGTTTAATGTTTTTCCCCAAACCTTAATTTTCCCCGGAAAACTACATTTTATGGAAGTTGAAACCCTTAAGGTTTTTGCAGGAGTACCAGAGGAGGTTCTACAAAGCCATGAACATGGATGAGTTGGAAGAAAAATACCGTAGGTATGCAGATAACCTAAAACATGCTTTCTCCAGGTTAACTTTAAAACAAGACTCCGACAAAAACAAGAAAGTTGAAGAAGTTGTCGACCTAGCCAAAAGATATTTCATGGATGCTGAATATTTTAGAGAAAAAAACCAAGTTGTAACTGCTTTAATATCCTTGGCTTACTGTGAAGGTCTACTGGACGCGTTGAGAATTTTAAACTATGTTAATTTTCAATGGAGGGTTAAATAATGGTTGAAGAGAAAAAACATAAAACTGTTCTTGCTTCTGGAGTTTTTGACCTTATCCATCTTGGACATGTACGTTTTTTAGAAAAGGCAAAAGAAGCTGGGGGAGAAAACGTAAAACTAATAGTGGTTGTTGCAAGAGATAAAACCGTAGAAAAAACAAAGGGAAAACCACCTATCCTACCTGAAGAAGAAAGAAGAGCACTTGTGGAATCGCTTAAACCAGTTGATATGGCTGTTTTGGGTAACGACCCGTTTAACGTTGAAGATGTAATTCAAAAATTTAAGCCTGATATTATTGCTTTTGGTTACGACCAAGATAAAGTTGAAGAAGAAGTTAAAAGGTACGTTGAAAAAGAAGGTTTATCCATAAAAACCGTTAGAATTCAAAGATTTGGACCGGAAGAACTTTCAAGTTCTTCAAAAATTAAAAGTAAAATTTTGAGTGAAGTTAAACAACTAGACAAATACTTTTAGGTTTACCATATCTCCATCCTTTATTCCCAGTTTTTCTCTTAGATTTATCGGTGCGATAACTTCCAGAACGGAAGAATTGTAATGGGTTCTCTGGATGAGTAAAACAGCCCCCTTTATCTTATTGTTAACGATCGTCGGGAAACATTTTAACATACCATAAGTTCTTTGTCCATCACTAAAACCTTCTATAAGGATTCCTGGAAGATTTTCCAGTTCTTTTCTTG
Source organism: uncultured Candidatus Bathyarchaeia archaeon (assembly GCA_964573765.1). GTDB lineage: Archaea > Thermoproteota > Bathyarchaeia > Hecatellales > Hecatellaceae > CAZNLG01. The sequence continues at coordinate 5,138 of CAZNLG010000024.1, forward strand.
CTGCTAAATCTGAAGGTGTTAAAAGTTTAAGATTTAAGGTTCCTGGATATGGTTTAAATCCAAGCTTAGTGGTAAACTGTTTCCAATAACCGTTTCTTGTGATGTAGTAGGCACCTTCTCCAAACCCGGTAAAAAGTTTACCTCTAATCTTAAGATGAGAAGGTTTTGAAGGACGTAGGATGGATGTTAGGATACTGTGAACCTTTTTTAGCTCATCTAAACCTTTTTCAGTTATCTTAAGATACTCACCCCGAACGTTAATTTTTCTTTCAACATATCCGTTCAAAAAAAGCTCTTTAAGAAGTCTTGAAACCGTTTGTTGAGAGCTTCCAAAATCCTTTGCAAGTTTTGTTGTTGAAGTAAAAATTGGTTTTTTAAGTGCACCAAGTTCAGCTAGTTTTAACAAGAGAAACCAGTGATGTTTCTTTACCAAGGTTTACTTCTCCTGTTACATTTTAAGATATTTTTAAAGTTACTTATAAAAGGGTAGGTTACAGTTTTTTGTGAGTAGATGAGCAATCCTTAACGGTTCAGGTAACCTGTTGTTTTTTACACATTTTTGAACAATTTCTACGGCTTGATTTAAAGTTAACATGTTTCCAACACTTACATAGATAGGTTTTGTTCCAGGTTTAGTGACAAGTGCCATACCAACAATCCTGTCTTTATAGATGATTGGAGCTTTGTTTTCTAAAAATTTTCCAACTTCTCCACAAAGAAGTTTTTTAGCCACTCCAACGGTGGGAACTTTTAAAACAACACCAACATGAGAAGCAAGACCACAACCATAAGGATGGGCTATTCCATGTCCATCCACAAGTAAAACGTCAGGTTTTTTCTTTAAACTCATAAAAACCTTAAAAACAGATGGGGCTTCACGGAAAGACAAAAGAGTTGGAACATAAGGAAAGAAAATTTTTGTACCTGTTTTTTTAACTTCTAAAACATTTAAAGTTTTGTAATCCAAAACAGCAACAGCAGCAACAGCGTCTTCTTTTCTGTAGGATACATCAACACCTCCAACCCTTTCAATTAAGTCCAACTGAATTTCTTTAAACAAAACCTTCTCAGCAAAAAATTTTTGAATTTTTCTAGCCTTTAAAACACTGAAATTTTCTGGAAGTTTAACCAAATTTCAACCCTTAACCAAACTGTTAATTTTTTATTCTTAACCCCCTTAAATTACTGTCTGGTGAAGGTTGATGGGTAAGATAAATGAACCGTTATGGGAGCCAAGCCCTAAACAAAGCTTCCTTACAACAATAATTCTAATGTTACTCCTAACTTTTCTAGGTGTCTACTTCATAACTTCAAAAAACTTTTTGGGAATAGCTGTAACAATTGGTGGTTTAGGTGGATTGTTTCATGAGATAGCTCAGAGTGGTGGTAAAACCTTGTTCATTAAATCGTTTAGGGATGGTGTTTATTTAGGGTCCATTTCAGGGTTACTCTTAGGTATAATTTCAGGAATTCTAGTTTTGAGAGGATTACTCGCCGGAATCGAAAGTCAGAATCCAGTATCTGTAACAATCGAAGTATTCTTAGCAGGTTTAGCATTAAAGGGAGTATCAGAAGCAGCAGCCGGAACCGTTGTAGAAGAATAAACTAACTAAAAAGAAAAGATTTTGACGCCGGGGATGGGATTTGAACCCATGCGAGCCGCAGGGGCTCACGGGCTTTCTTAGAGGGACACTCAAGGCCCGCGCCTTTAAACCCCTTTTTAAGGGTTAGTCCACTCGGCCTTCGGTTCACGTTGTACGTGAAACCCCGGCCTTCCCCAGCATCATAAAACTTGGTGAGACCTAAAAAATAAATATTTGTTTTTTAGGAGAAGCAAAACCAAAAAATAAAGGTTAATTTGTTTTAGGTTTAGTAGGGTGGCATACCAGATTCTCCGGTTCCTCCAGCTCCTTTACCTTTTGTTTCCGGTTTTGTTTTTGCTGCTGCAATGACATCATCTATTCTTAGAACCATCGAAGCTGCTTCCACAGCTGATTTGATAGCTTGTTCCTTTACTTTTGCAGGTTCTATAACGTTTAACTTCATCATGTCCCTTGTCTTTCCTTCGAAGACATCAACTCCAATCCAAAGACCTTCTGGTTTGTCATGTTTGGCTCTCATATCAACAAGGATGTCTATAGGGTCTAAACCTGCATTTTCAGCTAGGGTTCTTGGAATGGATTCTAAGGCTTCTGCAAAGGCTTCGATTGCAAGCTGTTCTCTACCACCAACTTTTCTCGCATATTCTCTAAGTCTTTTTGCAAGTTCTGTTTCAACAGCTCCACCTCCTGCAACGATCTTGTTGTATTCGTATACATCTGCAACTACGGAAAGAGCGTCATGAACTGCACGTTCAGCTTCGTCAACAAACCTTTCCAGACCACCTCTTATCAAGATCCCGACAGACTTTGGATTCTTGCAGCCTTCAACAAAAACCATCTTATCTTCGCCTATCTTACGTTCTTCAACAAGCTGAGCATATCCAAGTTCAGCTTCCTTCAAGTCGTCTAGGTTTGTAACGATTCTTCCACCAGTGGCTCTTGCAAGTTTCTCCATGTCAGACTTTTTCACTCTACGTACAGCTAGAATCTTTGCTCTGGCTAGGAAGTGTTGGGCAATATCGTCGATACCCTTCTGACAGAACACAACGTTTGCTCCTGTAGCAGCTATCTTATCAACCATCTCCTTAAGCATCCTTGTCTCTTCATCTAAGAATGCCTTCATCTGGGTTGGGTCTCTTATCCTAATTTCAGCACTGATCTCCGTTTTTTCGATTTCTAGGGGTGCATCTATCAAAGCAATCTTTGCTTTTTCAACTCTTTTAGGCATACCTGCATGAACAACTTCCTTATCCACGATTATACCTTGAACTAGTTTTGTGTCAAAGATGCTTCCACCTGGTTTTTTGGTTATCTGAATTTGGTCTACATCAGCTACCCAACGACCATCCCGTTGTTCCGCAATCATACCAACTGCTTTTATGGCTATGTCTACGATCAAGTCTTTTGCTGTTGCAGCGGATTTACTACGGATAGCTGTAGTAGCAACCTTACCAAGGGTTTTTGTGTCTTTAATGTCAACATCCACTGCTATTTTCTTAAGTTCCTGAAGGGCATATTCTGCAGCTTTCCTGTAACCTCCCACTACAACCGTGGGGTGGATATTTTGGTCTATAAGTTCTTCAGCCTTCTTTATCAATTCACTTGCCAAAACTACTACCGTTGTGGTTCCGTCTCCAACGATACTGTCTTGGGTCTTAGCTGCTTCAACCATCATTTTTGCAGCTGGATGTTCAACATCGATTTCTTTTAGTATGGTTGCTCCATCGTTGGTTACGGTTACATCACCAAGACTATCAACAAGCATCTTATCCATTCCACGTGGACCAAGCGTGCTTCTCAGAATTTCCCCGATAACCCTTGCAGCCATGATGTTGTTACGTTGAGCATTTCTTCCACGGGTTCTTCCGGTGCCTTCCTTTAAAATCATAACACGAATTGTTTGAGACATAAAAATTTACACCTCCAATTTACTCAAAGGAAGTTCCACCTTCACCTTCTTCTTCTCCACCTGCTCCTTTTGAAGGTGGAGTTGTTTCCTTCATTCTTGAAGCAGCTATTACGTCATCTATCCTTAAGATCATACAAGCTGCTTCTGTTGCTGATTTTATTATCTGCTCCTTTACACTTACAGATTCGTAGACATTTATCTTTGCCATGTCTCTAACTTTTCCTTCAAAGACATCGACACCAACCCATTTTTCACCTTTTTCATGTCTAGCTCTAAGTTCAACTTGAATATCTATTGGGTCTAAACCTGCGTTTTCAGCTAATGTTATCGGAATTACTTCCAAAGCATCTGCAAAGTCTAAAGCAGCAAGCTGTTCCCTACCTGAGAGAGATTGAGCCCAATTTCGAATCTGGAGGGCAAGTTCTGTTTCTAACGCTCCTCCTCCAGCAACAATCTTGGGATTTCGAACAACATTTCTTACTACACAGATAGCGTCATGAACCGACCTTTCTGCTTCATCAACAACCCTCTCAGTTCCACCTCTGATAAGAATTGTGATTGCCCTTGGGTTCTTGCAACCTTCGATAAAGGTCCATTTATCTTCTCCAAGCTTCCTTTCTTCAACGATTTCAGCTTCTCCAAGGTCTTCTGGAGACAACATGTCAAGGTTTGTAACAACCCTTCCACCAGTTGCTTTAGCTAACTTCTCCATGTCTGATTGTTTCACTCTACGTACGGCTAAGATTCCAGCTTTGGCTAGGAAGTGTTGGGCAATATCGTCGATACCCTTCTGACAAATTACAACGTTTGCTCCTGTAGCAGCTATCTTATCAACCATCTCCTTAAGCATTCTGTTTTCTTCATCTATGAACGCCTTCATCTGTTCAGGGGTTTCTATATGTATCTTTGCGTCAAATTCTGTTTTCTCGATTTCAAGCGGACAGTCAAGAAGTGCTATCTTTGCATTTTTTACAAGTCTTGGCATTCCAGGATGTACAACTTCCTTATCCAACGCAACTCCTCGGATAAGTTTTGTATCGGTTAAGGATGCTCCAGGTTTTTTCTCCATTTTTATGTCGTCGATTTCAACCTTATATCCACTGTCTGTTTTTTGAGCAACCTGTAATACAGCATCAACAGCTAGGTCTGCTAAGAAATCTCTGCTTTCTGAAACCATCTTACTTGCCATAGCTGTCATTGCAACCTTTCTTAACATGTTCTTGTCGAAGGGGTCTACTTGAATTGCAAGTTTATCACAGAATTCCAAGGCTTTTTCCGCAGCCTTAGAATATCCATCCACAATCACTGTGGGGTGAACGTTTTTACCTATCAGGTTTTCTGCTCTTTCAAGCAAAGCACCAGCCAAAATCACTACGGTTGTGGTTCCATCTCCTACTTCTTGGTCTGTTGCTTTAGCAACTTCAACCATCATTTTTGCAGCTGGATGTTGAACATCCATCTCTTTTAGTATGGTTGCTCCATCGTTGGTTATGGTTGCATCACCAAAACTTGAGATAAGCATCTTATCCATTCCACGTGGACCTAGGCTTGTTCTAATCATTTCAGCAATAACTTTGGCTGCTGTTATGTTGTTACGTTGAGCTTCCCTACCCTTTGTTTGGGTTGTTCCTTCCTTCAGGATTAGGATTGGCTGACCTGACTCGGTTACTGCAGGTATAGCTTGCACCGTGGACATTTTTCTCACCTCTTAGAAAACTCTAACCTATACATGTATTTTAAAATTCCCTCTTCAACGAAACCATAGAAACTGGTTCTGAGAATTTAGAAATGAAAGGTAGATTTAAGCTTTTCGAATTGGTGTTAAAACAAAAAACCTTTATATGGAAATTTTTGATCCTAAACATTCGAATGTTTCGTAGTTTGGGTGAGGGAAACTCAGACAAATGTCTTCCGAAATCTTTATTTTAGCTTTCCCAAAACTGAGAAGCTCCTATGTAAAAGCTGCTCAAACCTTAAAAAAGAAAAGTTGTGAAGCTCTTTTCTTGATGTTTTCAAGGTGGTTGGAAGAACCTGTTAGGGTTCTTGCTGAAGGACTACCATACAAGTATGTCATGGATGAAGTTAAGAAACAAAAACTTATTCCTGAACCTGTAGGTGCATGGGAGTACTATGCTGAACCAATCCTAAAAACTCTCAGTCAAATTAAACAACAAAACCCAAACTTGGATATATACTGTTACGGTAACCCTTCCTATGAAAGCTTCTCCAACGAAACAGCATTTAAACTTGTAACTTTAACCTTTAGAGCTTTAGCTATAGGAAAAATCTCGGTCAAAGAATGGAAAAAAGTTTTACTTGAAGAATTAAAGTTAAGCTTAGAATCTTTGGAAGATGAAGCTGAGTTTATTGCAAGTGTAGCTGACAACTACAAAAAAAGTCTTTGTATATGTGAGTTGTCTGGTAAAAGTTTCAAAGAAAAAATCGCCGAGAAAAAAATAAACACAAAGCTTGAGTATTTGGATGTCCCCTACAAGTTTACTCCTCTTGAAACTCTAAAAAATGAACTTCTAAACGAACTTGAAGGTGAACCCTGCCCCGATGAAAAAATCGAAGAACTTATCAGATGTCATCTTAACTACATCAAAAAATATCTACTTCTTAGTAACAACCCAGATGATGCATATTTTAAATGGGTCGCTACGGGAGCAAAACAGCTTGAAAACATTCTTGGAAAACAAAAGATGGTCTTCACAGGATAATTAAAGACCCATGAAAATGATATCGTAACAAGCCAAGAATTATGATAAAAATTTTTATGTAGTAATGATATATATCAACTAACCCTAAACATAGGAGAAACAAGGATCTTGTCCATGGGTTCTACGTTGGCTTCTCTAGATTCAAAATCTGAGTATGCAGCTGAAACTGTTAATCTTACAAAGATTTATAAGTCCAATTCTGTTTCGGTTTCTGCGTTATGGAATGTTAACCTTAAGATTCGACGTGGTGAGTTTGTTTCTATCGTGGGGCCTTCTGGAAGTGGTAAATCTACATTGTTAAATATGTTGGGTGTTTTAGATACTCCTACCAGTGGTCATGTTTTTATAGATGGTGTTGATACTTCAACCCTTACCAAAAACCAGCTTGCTCAGCTAAGAAACGAGAAAATAGGATTTATTTTTCAAGCCTACAACCTAATAAATAGAGCAACTGTTTTGAGAAATGTTGAACTTCCAGCTGTAGTGAAAGGTTTACCTCGTGAAGTAAGGGTTCAACGTGCAAAAGAGCTTTTGGAGCTTATGGGTTTGGGGGATAAGTTAAACCGTAAACCGTTAACCCTGAGTGGTGGAGAACAACAAAGAGTTGCAATTGCTAGAGCTTTAATAAACAACCCAACCTTAATACTTGGAGATGAACCCACTGGAAACGTTGACTCAAAAACTGGTTATGAAATTTTTAATCTACTAAGAAAACTTTCCCATGAACATGGAACAACGGTTGTGGTTGTTACTCACAACTTGGAGTTGGCTAATCTCACGGATAGGATCATATACCTAAGAGATGGACGAATTGAAGGGGAAAAAATTTTAGGAGGAAGTAAACTTTGAACAGAAAAAACTTGTTTTTAACAGTTTTTCTTGTTTTTGCTTTACTCCTTTCCATGGTACAAACAACAACTTTAGTTCAAGCTCAAACACAAAAATTTTCCATAACTCAAGTTTATTGGAGTAGTGAAACGGAAAAAGTTCAAGCAAAACCTGGGGATAAGAATCTTTCTCTTAATGTAGTTATTCAAAACACAGGTACAGAAACGATGAGTGGGGTTACAGCTAAGCTATACCTTGAAAACACACCCTTCAGGAC
>CAZNLG010000025.1:0-12452 GCA_964573765.1 uncultured Candidatus Bathyarchaeia archaeon
CAATACCCCATTTTAATTACAAGGAACCAAAGAAAATTTCAAAAAAGTTAAAAAATCTTTAAATGTTGTTTAAAGAAGTTTTTGGTTAAGGCATAAATTATTCTTAATCTAACATCAAAAAATGTTTTCCAAGGCCATGTTAACAACTCATTTTTCGAGCACAGGAAACCTTCATAAACTTTTTCAAAGGTGCTTTCCAATTCTTGTAATTTTACTTTTAGCTTTTCGTCGGTAAAGTTATGTAAAATTTCATCAACTTTTTGAGTTGTAATTTTTGCAATTTCCAGTTTTCTAGTCATAAGTTCAGCTTCATATTCAGAAATAAGCCCATATTTTAACTTAACTTCGTTGAGTAAACTGGCAGCTTTGTAGGTGCTTTCAACTATTTCACTTCTTGTCATCCAATTTGTTTGGTAGTTTAAAAAATACTTCCAACTAGGTTTTTCCAAGGCTTTTACATGTTCCGGAATGGTTTTGTAAAGTAAATGGTAACCATAAAATTCAGGGTTTTCAAAGGTTAGACTTCCAGGGTCAAGGAACGGTGCAAGGGGTGCTATAAAGGGATGTAGAATACCGTTACCACCATATAATCTGATGATTTTTTCTGTGTAACGAACGGTTTCCAAGACAGATGTTAAATCTTGGTAGGGAAGACCTATCATAAAAAACACATCAACTCTTTTAAAATCAAGTTGGTTAAGATATTCGAGAGTTTTTTCAAGTTCCTGATTTCCATAAGACCTGCCGAAATTTTGACGAACTTTTTCGTCATGAGATTCTGGAGAAATTTCAACACTTGCATCTGGAGAAACTTGTATTAATTGTTTAAGAAAGTTTCTGTCGGCTGGTTTAAAAAGTTCGATTATTAAGGGATTGTCGATTTTTTCACGTTTAATTCCTTTAAACAAAGTTTCAACATAGTTTTTTCCACAAATCCTGATGTCGTTTAGTATAAATACGGGGCTTTTTACATAATCTTCTATGATTCTTATTTCTTCAAGAAGTGTTTCTGGTTTTTTTAGGGCTGTTTTTTCCCTTCTACATATGTTTTTGTAAGCAAAATTTGACCCTCCACAGGTTATGCAGTTGTAGATACATCCCTTTAAGGGTAAAACTGCAGTCATAGGATACTTAAACCAATCATGATAATGAAGATAACTGGTGGGGTCTAAGTCTGTTGCAGCAGCTTTGATTACTAAGCCATAATCCATCAAGTATTCATCTAGGCTTTCAGGAACAAAGTTTAATGGGTTAACTTTTATTTTACCGTTTGAATCCCGCCAAGTAAGGTTTGAAACTTCTTCGGGTTGTTTACCCTTCTCTATACATTTAAGTAGTTGAAGTAGAGGTTCTTCAACAGTATCACCCCTTAGAACATAGTCAACTTCTGGGTAGTTCTTAACCAAATCTATGTGGAAATAGGATGCTGACAAACCACCCATAAGGATAGGTTTGTTTGGATGGATGTTTTTGATTATTTTTGCGAGTTTTAGACTTCCATGAACATGAGCAAGCCAATGAAAATCTATTCCAAAGGCTAATGGGTCTAGGGATTCTATAGTTTTTTGGACGTTAAAATTTTTGTTGGTAAGCATTTTTAGAGCTAAGTTTAGAATTTTTACTTTGTAACCATGTTTGTTAAGAAAACTTAAGATACTGAGAAAACCTATTGGATAGGATTCAAATATTGGGGAAGAAGGTACAACATCACTTATTGGTCCTAAGACAACGGTTTTTTCTCTGAAGTCATAGATGCTAGGTGGATGTAGTAATACTAGGTCTACCATTGGAACTCCTAACCTTCGAATTTATGAACGTTAAATTTTAAACTTAACAAGTTTAAAAATATAGGGGTGACCTAGAACCCATTAAAACATCGGGGGGCTACTTTGTTGGGTTCGATTGAAAATTGGATGAAACTTTTAAGAGCTAATTTTTTAATTTTAACTGTTGTCACTGTTTTTGCAGGCTTAGCTGCAAGTTTTTATGAGTACCATTCAATTAATTTTTTAAACGCATTTTTATGTATGGTTGGAGCTCTTTTAGCACATATGGCTGTTAACGTGTTCAACAATTATTTTGATTTTAAGATGGGTATAGACCAACATACATTAAAAACTCCCTTTAGTGGAGGTGTAGATGTTATAGTTGAAGGTCGAATAAAACCTTCAACAGCCTTCTATACGGGAGTTTTATGTTTAACTGGAGCAGGACTTGTCGGAATCTACTTTTTAAAAATGTTTTTTTGGATTCTTTTTCCAATCCTATTGTATGGAGGAATTTCCGTTTACTTCTACACTTCTTATCTTTCACGTTTTTCAGGTTTAAGTGAAATAATTGCAGGAACAAACTATGGTTTGATATCGGTGGGTGCTTTTATAACTCAGAGAGGTTTAGTAAGTCCTGTAGCTTTGGCTGTTTTTGTTCCGGTTAGTATACTGGTTGGAATTCTTCTCTTTTTAAATGAGTTTCCTGATGTTGAAGTGGATAAAATGGCTGGTAGAAAACATCTTGTAATCTTGCTGGGTAGAAGAAACGCTTCAAGACTTTATGTTGTTCTTTTAACTATAATGTATTCTTCTGTTGTTTTTCTGGTGGTGTCCCGGATTCTCCCCGTTACTTGTTTGTTGGCTTTAACAACTTTACCGTTCGGTTGGAAAGCTGGAAAAATAACACTGAAAAGTTATGATAACATAGAAGAGCTTATTCCTGCACTTGCATCAAACCTTTTTGTTGTTTTGTTCACGATAAGTTTGCTTGCTGTAGGGTTGTTTTTAGGTGTACCATTTGAACAATTGGTTTTAAGTTGAAAAAATTTTGAGAATTATTTTAGAAACCTAGTAAGAATACTATGAGAAGAAGAAGGAAGAATCCTCCTACAACTGCACCTATGTTGTAGCTTAGAATTCCTGAGTGGGTCTTTCTGAATTTTTGGATACCTGCTACAAATTTGTCAACAAACACTAGATAGTAGAATTTATCGATGTAGTAGCATTCAAAAAGCATTTTTTGAATACTTCCCCAAACACCCTTACCAAAGATTTCTGGAGAAGGCTTCTTCTTAATGTAGATATAGTAGGTGGGAACTATACCAACAACCCATGCTAGAACAGAGAAACCTAAGATAACAGGGTCTATTTCCCCAAAGCCATCTGCATGGATACCCATAAAGGAAGCAAAATCATGTTCCAAGAAACCTGTTACTACGGTGAAGAATGCAAGTATCAGAAGAGGAATTATCATAACTTTTGGTTCATGGATGTGGAATTTCTTTGCATACTCAGATTTTTCTCCAAAGAAAGTAAGAAAGACCGCCCTGAAAGAATAGGCAACAGTAATTATTGCTGTTATGTAGAGGATTATGAACACCGCAAGTTGTCCTGTGTCTAAGGCTGTTTTAAAGATAAGGTCTTTAGACCAAAAACCGTTAAACGGAGCTATTCCACTTAAGGCAAAAACACCAAACAGACATGTCAGAAAAGTTATAGGCATATCACGTCTTAAGCCTCCATAGTTACGCATATCTCTCATACCACCAAGCGAATGGATGATTACACCTGCCGTGAGAAAGAGAAGCGCCTTAAACACAGCATGACTCATCAGATGGAATTGACTTACAAAAACACCAGCACCCACAGCTAAACCTAACGCAGACATCATGTAACCTATTTGACTTATGGTTGAATAAGCCCAAACACGTTTTATGTCAACAGCAGCAAGCCCAGCGGTAGCTGAAACAAAAGCTGTTAAAGCTCCAACCCAAACTAAGGCTGTAAGCCACACTGTTGGTGCAACACTCATGTAGATCAGATGTGTTCTAGCCATCAGGTAGACTCCAGCCTTAACCATTGTTGCAGCATGGATAAGTGCACTAACAGTGGTTGGACCTTCCATCGCATCTGGAAGCCATGTATGAAGTGGAAGCTGAGCTGATTTTCCGATCGCACCCAACAGTAAAAGTATTGGTATGGTTGAGAAAACTGGTTTTACCCATTCAACCTTAAGAGCATTTTCAAGAGCAGAAAAACTGAAGCTTCCAACGTTTAGATATATTAAGATTATTCCTGCAAGCAGAAATATGTCTCCAACTCTTGTAACGATAAAAGCTTTCATTCCTGCTTTTCTTGCTTCAGGACGTTTATACCAGAAACCTATGAGGGCATAGGAACATAAACCAACCATCTCCCAAAAGATGTACAGAGACAGGAAGTTATCTGCTATTACCAAACCAACCATTGAACCTATGAAGAGAAGCATAAAAAACCAGTACCTTAGCATACTTTCATCGCCAGCCATGTATCCAAGCGAATAAAGTAGGATTAAAGCACCTATCCATGTTACAACGTTACACATGAAAACACTTAGAGGGTCGACGAGTGTTCCGATTTGAATTTGAAACAAACCAGGTATGGAAACCCATACCATGGATAACTCTATACTACCACCATGTAAAACATCTGGAATCATGGAAGCTGCAAATATGGCTGTTACAAAACCTATGACAACTGGAAAAGTATCTCTTACTTTGGGATGTAAAGCTGTTAAGGGCATTAACATTGATGCTATAAGTGGAGTAACCCAAACTAAAATTGAAGCATAAGGTAGCATCTTTTAACCTCCCAAGTAATCGTCCACCTACACTACCAACGTTTCCCGGTTTGAAGTATCCTTTTTATAACTTTAGATTTAAATTATTTACGCTTCAACACAAAGCAACCGTCGTTTTGGAAATACTTTTATGTGTAACATGTCGAAAATAATTTTTAAGTCAAAAGAAGTTAAGGTATGGAGCGGATAACTGCTTGACACAAACACCTAAACCTTCAAGTCAAACCGTAGTTAAACCAAAGATATTTGGAACACTTTTAACGGATGTCATAAGAAAAGACACTTGTTCTGGTTGTGGTGCATGTGTTTCTGTTTGCCCTCCTCTTGTAATTGTCATGAAGAATGTTCCTGGTAAGGATGAACAACCAACTCTTGTAGGTAAATGTATTCTTTGTGAATACTGTTATAATCAATGCCCATGGACAGAACCTCAACCTTCGGATGTTGATGTTTTTGGTAGACCAAGAAGAGCAGATGAAGAATTAGGGGTAATGTTAGCCTGTTATTCGGCAAGAACTACAAAAGAAGAAATTCGAAAAGTTGCTGCTGATGGAGGTGTAGTAACAAGTCTTCTTGCTTACATGCTTCAAACAGGAATCGCAGATTGTGCGGTTGTGTCCGGATTCAGTGAAAAGGAACCTTGGAAACCCGTTCCAAAGGTAGTTTTTACTCTAGAAGAACTTCTCCAATATGCTGGTACAAGGTATACGGTTAGTCCAACTCTTCTTGGTTTAAGTTCTGCTGTTGAAGAATACAACAAATGTAAAGTAGCTGTTGTTGGGACACCTTGCCAAGTTAAAGCTGTCAGAAAAATGCAAACCAATCCTCGTGGAGCCTTAAAACTTGGTTCAAAAGTTGCTTTAACGATTGGACTCTTCTGTATGGAAAGCTTTTACTATGAAGGGTTGTTCAAAGAATACCTTCAAAAAAAGATAGATTTAACAAAAAATCTGAGGTTTGCCATAAAGAAAGGAAAGTTTATGGTGGATTCGGATGGACAAAAAGTTGTTGATGTATCTTTGGATGAAGTAAAATCTTATGTGAGAGGTTCATGTCATAATTGTGTTGATTTTACAGCTGAACTTGCAGATATTTCCGTAGGTGGTGTAGGGTCTCCAGATGGATGGTCAACAGTTATCATTCGAACAGAAAAAGCAAAAAGCATATTTGAAGATGCTGTGGAAGCAGGTTTTATTGAGTACAAGCCAATAGAACAGGTAAAACCAGGCTTAACTTTGGTGAAGAAACTTTCAAAGATGAAAAAGGAAAAACATAGTTAGATAATTATCTGCTTAAGGTTTAAACTAATTTTTTGTTTCTTCATTTTTCCTTGTGAGGGTTGGCATTTTTAAAGTGGAAATGTTTACTTTAACATGGGAAATATCTTGGAAGAAGTTAAAATTGATGGAAGTATACTTGAAGGTGGCGGTCAAATTCTTCGTGTTTCTACAGCCCTTTCAGCTGTAACCAGTAAACCCTTAAAAATATTTAATGTTAGGGTAAAACGTAGTCCACCCGGGCTTAGAATGCAACATATTACTGCTATAAAGGCTGTGGCTGCTGTTTCTGATGCTTGGGTTGAAGGATTAAAGGTCGGTTCAAAAGAAGTATCTTTCATCCCTAAGACGATCAAAGGTGGAAGCTTTACTTTTGATGTTGGAACTGCTGGAAGTACAACTCTTGTACTTCAAGCATTAGCTCCTGTCACTGCTTATGCACCAAAACAAGTTTTTGTTGAAATACGTGGAGGAACAAACAATCAGTGGGCTCCACCAGTTGAATATGTACAACATGTTCTTCTTCCAACAGTAGAAAGAATGGGTTTTGAAGGGTCAGTTCAACTGATTCGTAGAGGTTTCTACCCGAAAGGTGGAGGGATCCTACGTGCATACTTCAACCCTGTTAAAAGCTTAAAACCGTTGGACCTAACCATGAAAGTAAAAAAAGTTCTAAATGTTTGGGGTTTGGCTTACAGTTGTAGATTACCAGACCATATAACACAGAGGATGGTAAAAAGTGCTGAGACAACCTTGAGAAAAGCTGGATATGAAGCAAACATTAAAATTGAAAGTCTTCAGGCAAATCATCCGTTATGTTCTCCTAATCCTGGCTGTGGAATCATAATTTTTGCGGATTTAGATGAAGGATTAAGGATTGCTGCTGACAGTTTAGGTGAGTTAGGTAAACCTGCAGAAAAAGTGGGTGAAGAAGCTGCTGTAGGATTGATTCAACAGTTAGAGAGTGGGGCACCTGTGGATTTTCATCTTGCAGACCAACTTATAGTTTGGATGAGTTTAGCTGAAGGTGTTTCAAAGTTTTGTACAAGCAAACTTACATTACACACCCTTACTTCAATTGAAGTGTGTAAACAGTTTTTAGGTTCAAAATTTACGGTTGAAGGGGAGATGGGAAAACCAGCAACTGTGATATGTGAAGGAATAGGTTTAAAAAACAGGTTTTTATAGGAGGTTAGGTGAGAAAAGATAAAAGCCATATGTTTGGTGCCTTTGGATGGGAAAATTTAAGGTTGGATTTTATATTGGACGTTTTCAACCAGTTCATAAAGGACACATCCATGCCATTACCTATGCTTTGGGTAAGGTTGAAGAATTGATAATTGGGATTGGGAGTGCCCAGTTTAGTCACGAGATTGAAAATCCTTTTACTGCAGGTGAAAGGTTTAGCATGCTTAAGTTAGGGTTGGATGAAAATGGAGTAGACAGAAAAGCTTACTGGATAATTCCCATCCCAGATACTAGGGTTCATAGTTTATGGGTTGCTCAGGTGGTTTCCTATTCACCTCGTTTTGATGTTGCATTTACCAATGACCCGTTAAGTAGTGAACTTTTAAGGGAAGCAGGGTTTGTTGTGGAAGGAATTCCATATTTAAACAGGGAAATTTACAATGCCACAAATGTTAGGGAAAGAATTTTAAATGGAGAAAGTTGGGAAACACTTGTACCACAGAGCGTAGCTGACTTTATCAAGAAAATAAGGGGTGTTGAAAGGATTAGAGACCTTGCTAAAACAGATAACCCACATAAACCTAAAAAATTAAAGAATAAGGATTATCTTCATACCGATTTTTGCATTTAACAGTTTTGCTGCATTAGCCAAATTAGCTGAAATTTCAATAAAATCTCCACTTCCAACCATCACTAAAATTTTTCCTTGAGGTGCTTCTGAATATGTTCTCAGAAAAACAGTTTTAACTGGTTTTCTTTTTCCCAATGCTATTTTTAAATGGGAACCATACTCCACTTTTTTCTCATAAAGTAGTTCAGGTTTTATGTTTGTTACTAGATTTCCAAAATGGTCTATGTGAATTATCTCTCCAAAAATTTTGTTCTTTTGAATTTTTGGTTCTGAAAAAGATGGTTTAACATAATCAAAAACTTCCTTTCCAAACTCTTGGGGTGGAATCCCCAGAGCAAGATATGCAGCCGTTGGAGCAAAAATGTCTCTTCCATGGAAGGTTTCGGATATTTTTGGTAACATGTATTTTTTGTTTTCAATTTTGTAAACATGCTTTATTCCTTGTTTTTCTGCAGCCAACATTAAAAGACCGTTATCTGGACCTACCAAGAAACCCTTGTTTGTTTCAACAAGAATCGGTTTTCTTGGTCCACCTACACCAGGGTCTACCACAGCAACATGGATTGTTCCCAATGGAAAATATTCTACAGACCTTGCCAGTAAGTAGGCACCCATACGAATGTTGTACTCAGCTATTACATGACTTATGTCGATGATTGTAACGTTTGGACAAATTGAAAGGATGACTGCTTTCATTTCTGCGACATATGAATCGGTTAAACCAAAGTCTGTAAGTAAGGTAACAATTTTTTTATTCACTGTTTATCAAAACCTTTTCATATTACAAGGTAGTATTTTAAATTTCAAATCTATGGTGGGAATGTTTCAACTTGGAAGCTGAACCTATGTTGCTTATGGTTCCCGGTCCAACCAATGTTCCACCACGAATCATGGAAGCTCTTCTTAAACCCATCATAAATCATCGTGGACCTGAATTTCATGAACTCTATAGGAGTTTATTGGAAAATTTAAGGTATGCTTTTCAAACAAAAAACGATGTTTTTCCCATTACATGCTCCGGAACCGGAGGTGTTGAATTTGCTGTTGGTAACGTGGTATCTAGGGGAGATAAGGTTATCGTTCCGGTTAGTGGTCTTTTTGGGGAAAGATTAAGGGAAGAAATTGTTCGTTTTGGTGGGATACCTATCGAAATTAAAAGTGAATGGGGTTCTACGTGTACTGTTGAAGATGTAAAAGCCGTTTTAGATGTTGAAAAGGATGTAAAAGCTGTTGCTATCGTTTACAATGAAACTTCAACAGGTGTAACTTTACGAGATTTACCTAAAATAGGAGAATTAACAAAAAAACATGACATACTGTTGATAGTTGATGCTGTTTCAGCTTTGCTTGGGGACTATCTTCCTGTTGATGAATGGAACATTGATGTTTGTGTTGCGGGAAGCCAAAAATGTTTTGCATGTCCTCCCGGATTGGCTATGGTTTCCGTTAGTGAGAAGGCTTATGAAGCCGCTGAAAAAAACAGGTTTAGACCTTTTTACCATGACCTTTTGATGTGGAGAGAATTTAAGCAAAAACTTGAAACACCGTTTACACCTGTAATTCCGTTGTATTATGCTTTGGATGAATCGTTGAAGATGTTGAAGGAAGAAGGTTTGGAGAATAGGATTCGTAGACATAAAGTTTGTTCAGAAGCTTTCTATAAGGCTTTTGAAGAGATGGGTTTGAGTATTGTTGCTCAAGAAAAGTTTAGGTCAAACACCGTTATAGTTCCCTATCTTCCAGCAGGGATAGATGACCAGAAATTTAGGAAGATTTTAAGGGAGAAACATAGGGTTGTTGTTGCAGGTGGAACCGGAAAACTTAGAGGAAAAACATTTAGGATTGGAAACATGGGGATGGTTTCAAAACCAGAAGTTTTAAGGACGGTTAAAGGTATAGTAAAGACTTTAGAAGAACTTGGATACAACTCTAAGCTGAAAAGTAAGGAGTTGATTTTGAAGGTGGAAGAAATTCTTTCCCAACTTTAACTTTTAAAAGTTCTAAATTCTTCTAAGACGGTATCCAAGATTTTTTCTGCGATTTCTTCTTTTTTTGCAAGGGGAATTTTTAATGTTTTCTTGTTTTTGTTGATGATAAACACTTCATTTGTATCGTGTCGAAAACCCACGTTTTGTCTACCTACATCATTTGCAACAATAAGGTCTAAGTTTGCTGTTTTTAAACGTTCATAGGCACGATTTATCAGTTCTTCATCCGAAACGTTATGTTCAGCTTTAAACCCAACAACAAATGTTTTTGGACTTGTTTTTTTCGCTTCACAGATTATTTTTGTTGTTGGTTTAAGTTTTAAAACAAGTTCAGGAGTTTTGTCTGTTGCTAGTTTTTGGTTGTAAGGTTTTTCGGGCTTAAAATCTGCAACAGCACCAGCAGCAATCATGATATCATAGGTGTTGTTTTTAAGTTCTGAGATTACAGTGTCAGCCATCTCTTCACTTGTTTCCACATTTATAACTTTAGCATTTTTTGGAGGTTTAACCAAACCTGGACCATACACAAGGGTGACCTTGGCTCCCCTTCTAAGAGCTTCGTTTGCTATTGCTATACCCATTTTTCCTGAACTTTTGTTGGTTATAACTCGGATAGGGTCTATGTACTCATAGGTTGGTCCTGCTGTTACAAGTAACTTTAAACCTTCCATGGTTTTTGGTGTAAGTTTTCTGATAACCGTTTCAACGATGTCTTCTACTTCAGCTATCTTTGCTTTTTCTTCTTCAATCCTAGGTTCTACAAACTCAAAGCCAAGTTCTTTAAGTTTTTTGATGTTTTCTTTTGTGGAAGGATAATCATACAGACATTTATGCATGGTTGGAGCAATTATTACGGGTGTTTTGGACCCGAAAGCCGCGATTGTAACGGCTGTTACAGGTGTGTCGTTGATTCCTGAAGCTATCTTTCCAATCGTGTTAGCTGTGGCTGGGGCTATTAAAACCAGGTCAACTTTAGCTTCACTTCCAGTTAAGGAGATAAAATCTATTTTTCCATCCATCTCAAGGATGGGTTGGTTTCCAGTGGCCCATTCCATAAGGTTTGGATGAATAATTTTTTGAGCCATTGGTGAAAAGACCGGAAAAACTTCTGCACCATGTCTCATAAGTTCTCTTGCTATTTTTGGTGATTGAGCTGCAGCTACACTACCTGTGATACATAACGCTATTTTTTTACCTTGAAGTTTACGGCTTTTCGACCCTATGATGTCTTTAGAAGGATGTTGGATGGATATGGATAACTTCCCTCCTACATGATTTTTCTTCAAGAATTTTAATTAAAAACGTTAGGAGACTGTTTAGGGGTGTTGGAACTCCTAATTTTTTCCCGAGTTTTGATATTGCACCGTTTATATAGTCTATTTCGGTTTTTTTACCTCTTTTGATGTCTTGAAGCATGGAGTTTAAGTTGTTAGCTGTTGCTTCAGCGGTTTTAAGCATCAACTTTACAGGGTCTTCTTTTAGGGGGACTTTAAGTTTTTTTGCAACTTTTATTCCTTCTTCGACGGTGTTGACCATAAGTGTTCTTATTTCTCTGTTTTTGATTAATTCCCCATTTTTCATTTCGGTAAGAGTTCCAAAGGGATTGATTCCTGCGTTAACAAGTGTTTTCGTCCATACTGTTGTCTGGATGTTTTCTGAGATTTTTGTTGGAAAACCTGCATTTTTAAAGGTTTTCACGATTTCTTCTACTTCATCCTGATTTTTGTTAAGTCTCCCAATGATGGTTTCCCCAAAACCTGTATAGAAGACTGTACCTGGTTCTTTTAAAAAGGCTCCACAAAAAGTAACACCTCTTAGAAGGTTAGTTTTACCCAATATTTTTGCTGCTTCTTCTTCAACACCTATCCCGTTTTGAAGACAAAGAACGGTTGTTCTACTTTTTATTAGTGGTTTGATCTGAAGGGTTGCCTGTTTTGTATCGTAAGCTTTAACCGTCAACAATACCAAATCGGTATCTTCATCTTGAATGATGGAAGGTGTCGTTCCAGCTTTGATGTTTGTGATATGTTTATCCACAAAACCCTTTATTTTTAAACCTGAGTTTTGAACCTCACTTATGTGAGGTTGTCTTCCAACGAGGAAAACTTCGTTTCCTGCTTCAGCAAGTAAACCTCCAAAAAGACTTCCAATAGCACCTGCACCCATAACAAGTATTTTCATCTTTTGTTGTTCACCCAACAATTTTTTCCCATTTTTTAAGTCTTAGAACCTTTGAAAGAGTGCTCCCTCTTTTTATCTCAGCTCGAATTCTTTGTTCTTTTTCAAATACATCCTTAGCTCTGTTTGCTATTTCAACGGCTTCTTCCTGAGGTACAACCATAACTCCATTATCATCCGCGATTACCCAATCACCGGGCCGAACTTTAACACCACCACAAATTATTTCAACGTTTATTTCTCCAAACCCTTTTGGGTCTCCTGCGGTTGGATTTATAAGTTTAGCAAACACTGGGAATTTTAGTTCTCGAATTACGTCAACATCTCTTACAGCACCATCTATCACAACACCGTTAACTCCCTTTTGAATACAACTCCAACTTGCAAGTTCACCCCAAACTGCTTTTCCACATCCTCCCGCATCAACTACTATTACAATTCCAGGTCCAGCTAGGTCTATCGATTCAACAGGTTTAGCCCAGTCTCCCGGATAAGTTCTAACTGTTAAGGCTTTTCCAACAGCTTTAACTCCACCTGTTATGGGTTTGATTCCTTTCATCTCACCTTTTCTGTGCATTGCAT
>CAZNLG010000026.1:0-12426 GCA_964573765.1 uncultured Candidatus Bathyarchaeia archaeon
AACTAGGGCTAAAAGTAGGAAGGTAATCTCTACGGTTGAATGTGGAAAAAGTTTTGAGACTTTTCTGGCTACTTTAGATGATTTACTTGCTTGTTTACAAGTAGCTGAAAAAACTTTAACGGTGGTTTAATTTGACAAATCAACTTAAAATACGGCTCCTATGCAAATTCACGATGAGTGGAAAAGCAGAAGGATTGGAAGAAGCCATTAAAAATCTTGTTGAAAAAGCAAACACTCAACTTTTTGTGAAAAACATACCCCAAACTCAACTTGAAGATGCTGCAAAAATAATGGATTGGAAGTTAGAAGACAAAACTTTAACCGTGGAAATCGTTTCAGGAACACGTGTTAGAGCTCATTCTGCAGTTTTAAGGTTTAGAAAAATTTTAGCTGAAGAAGTTGGGTTAAAGTTTAGAGTTGGTATAAGAAAAGTTGAAGTACCAAAACTAAACTTTGAAATTCCTGTCCAGAAAATCTCAGAAGAAAAAACAAGAAAAATTCGGGAACTAACTTATGTTCAGGATGCTATGGTTCAGGAAGGAAAACTGATTGTTAATTTAAAACTTTTAGAAGAAGCTGAATTAAAAAGAAATGTACCTGATAGGATTCTTTCCCTCATCAGAGAAATAGTTGAAGAAAAAGTTCCGGAAAAAACTTTACCTGTCATGCCCGTGGTTAAACAGGGCGAAGCTAGAAAAATCAAGTTTACAGAAGACCCTGTAAAAGTTGCATTGGAGCTTGGGTGGATTAAAGAATTCCCAGGTAGAGGTCAATGGACTTATACAACTCCCTACGTAAAACTTTTAGAATCCATCGAAAACATCCTTTTGGAAGAAGTTGTCGGAAAGCTTGGTTTCCAACCTTTTATGCTTCCTAAGCTTATTCCACTTGAAGTTATGCAGAAGATGCCCGGATACCTAGAAGAGATTCCTGAAGGAATGTACTATGTTTGTCCACCACCTCGAGACCCCGAAGCTTTCACAGAGTTTAAAGAAACTGTAAAGGTTACCAAGAAAGTTCCAAAAGAAATGTTAAAAAATATCATAAAAGAACCTGAATATGTTCTGTCCCCAGCTCAATGTGAACCTTTCTGGCAGTTTTTTAGTCATGAAACCTTAAAAGTGGAAAATCTTCCTATCAAGCTTTATGATAGGTCTGGTTGGACCTATCGTTGGGAAGGAGGTGGAGTAGAAGGTTTAGCTAGACTTCAAGAGTTTAGGAGAGTAGAATTAGTTTATCTTGGAACTCCAGACCAGGTTGTTGAGATAAGAGATTCCATTGTCGATGAAGTTGTTAAGGTTGTTGATAAAATTCTTGAACTGGAATGGAGAGTTGTTGCTGCAACACCTTTCTACATGAAGGAAGGTGAAATTGGAGATATAAAAGATAGCAAAAACGTTGCAGCCTTTGATGTTGAAGTATATTTACCCTATCGTGGGGAAAAGGGAAAAGCAGAATGGTTAGAGATTGCGGGTTGTTTTATCCATAAGGATAAATTCATAAAAAATTTTAGTATTCATGAAGTAAAAAACAGACCTATATGGACTGGTTGTACGGGGCTTGGAATATCCAGATGGGTTACAGCATTTTTAGCAACTCATGGTTTTAGGGTGGAAGATTGGCCTGAAAACGTGAGAAAAAGATTTGGTACCTATACCCTACCAAAAACTTTACTTTGGCCCAAAAAACCTGAAGTCTGATATGTAAGATTTATTATGGTGTTTGTTCTTCATTCTAATCTAACATACTTAACGGTGGAAGAGTTGTCCAGCCGAAAAGTCAGGGATAAATGGCGTCTAAAAACTTGGTGTACAGTTTATGCTCCTCCCTATTTTGGTGGACATGAAGTTGCGTTAATACCTGTTACAGATCCCTCAAAAGCCGTTGGAAGGGTTGTTGAAACAACCCTTTACGACTTAGTAAAACAAAACATCTCCAACATAAACATAAAGATATATTTTCAAATCGTAAAGATTGAAAACAGTCGTGCTGAAACGATTTTTAAGGGTCATGAGTATGCAAGAGAGTATCTAAGAAGTCTTGTACGAAGAGGAAGTTCTAGGATAGATGGGATCTTTGATGTAACAACAAAGGACGGATTTAAAATTAGAGTTTATCCCGTATCTTTTTCAAGAAAAAGATTAAAGCCTTCCCAGGAAACAGCTATCAGAAAAAAAATGGAAGAAGTAGTTAAGGAAAAAAGTAAAAATCTAAATTATGACCAGTTAGCCCAAGAACTTGTACTTGGAAAAATCGCTTCAGACATTTATAATAGTGCGGTAAAAATAGCACCTCTAAGACATGTGGGTATAAGAAAATCGAAACTGATAGCTCAACCTTCCGTTGTTCAGCAACTTCAACCTCCATCCTAACAAAGGAACTTTTAAATTTTTTAGACCCTAAAAATTTTTCTTGATATTCTAGGAAGGTTTGTTATTTGAAGATGAAAAGTGTTGTTTTGGCTGCTGGTGAAGGTGTCCGGCTTAGACCCTTAACCTTAACAAAACCTAAACAACTCTTACCTGTGGGAAACTTACCCCTTCTTCAACATCTTTTAAATTCCATCAAAAAAGCTGGAATTAAAGAAGTTTTAATTGTTGTGGGTTACTTAGGGGAAAAAATTCAGAGTTATTTTGGGGATGGTTCAAAACTTGGTTTAAAGTTAACTTATGTTTGGCAGAAGGAAGTAGGTGGAACTGGTGAAGCTCTAAGTTTAACATCAGACTATGTGGAGAAAAGTTTTCTTGTTGTGTATGGGGATTTATACGTGAAACCTTCGGTGATAACAAAGGTTGTCAAAGCTTACAAAAAAGTAAAGGAAAATGTTTTAGCTGTGGTTGAAGTTGAAAGACCTGAAAATTATGGTGTTGTAAGCTTAGATGAGGAAGGTTTCCTTAAAACTATCCAAGAAAAACCTGAAAAACCAGTTAGTAATCTTGTAAATGCAGGAATCTATGTTTTTACGGAAGAAATTTTTGAAAAAATCCGTCAGACAAAAAAATCTGTTAGAGGTGAAATTGAATTAACAGATGCTGTTCAAGGATTAGTTGAAAACAAAAGTAAAGTTTACACTGTAAAGCTTAAAAATAAAGAATGGTTGGATGTTGGAAAACCATGGGACCTACTTGAAGCCAACCAAAGGTTTCTTCAAGACCTAAAAAAGTCGACTGTTAGGGGGAAAGTAGAAAGAAACGTTACGATTAAAGGTCCTGTTAAAATCGGAGTAAACGTTACCGTTAAATCCGGAACCTTTATTGAAGGACCGGTCATTGTTGATGAAGGAAGTATTTTAGGTCCAAACTGTTATCTAAGACCTTACACAAGTTTAGGTAAAGACGTAAAAATTGGAAGTGGATGTGAAATAAAAAACTCTATTGTTATGAATGGAACAAAAATTCCTCATCTCTCCTATGTTGGAGACAGTATCATAGGTGAAAACTGTAACTTCGGAGCAGGAACATTAGTGGGAAATGTTAGACTTGACAGAAAAAACATCAAAACAACAATAAAGGGAGAAGTTATCGATACTGGAAGAAGAAAATTTGGGGTTGTTGTTGGAGATAACGTACAAACAGGAATAAATGTAAGTTTAATGCCAGGTGTAAAGATTGGAGCAAACACTCATGTTGGACCAGGACTCGTTGTTTACAAGGATATTCCAGCAAATACGAAAGTTTTTCTTAGACAAACCGTAAAGTTTGAAGAAATGGATTAAAAACTATTTTGGGTTTATGTTTTAGGGCTTTGAAACATCTTTACCTGGTTAACTTAACATAAGTTTATTTGGGTCTTTAGAAAATAACGTGGCTTAGAGGATGTTAAATGCTTCCTTTTAAAGAAGAGAATGTTGTCAGAAAAGATTGGCGTAAGGTTGACTTAAAAATTGCTTTATGTTATCCGAATGTTTATAGGGCTGGTATGTCTGGTTTAACAGTTCAACTTTTGTATGCTTTACTAAATTCTAGAGAAGATGTTGTTTGTGAAAGATTTTTTTTACCAACAAAAAATGAACCTTTACTTAGTGTTGAATCTAATCAACCTTTAAACAAGTTTGATGTTGTAGCTTTTACTTTCCAGTATGAAGAAGATTATGTTAATGCTTTAAGGATGCTTATTGACTCAAAAATTGAAGTTTGGGTTGAAAAACGTAGGGCTAAACCCATCCTTGTTGCTGGTGGACCTTGTATATTTGAAAATCCTACCCCACTCAGACAATTTATAGACCTTTTTGTTGTGGGAGAAATTGAACCGTTGCTAGATGAATTTGTTGATGGATTAAAAGAATCTGTCAAAGAAAAAACTGTTGAAAATTTTCGGGAAAAGGATGGTTATCTAACTCCGACATCAAATCTGACAAGGAAAGTTTACATTAAAGATTTAGATGAAGCCCCCCATCCAATTGCACAGGTCATACCAAATGTTGATTCCAACAGTTCATATCTACCAGTTTTTGGTAGGACCTTTACCGTGGAAGTTATGCGTGGATGTCCGGGTAGATGTAGATTTTGTCTGATTAGTCATGTTAACAAACCTATGAGAAAAAGAAGCGTAAAAAAACTGGAAGAAATCATTGGTGAAGGACTAAAGTATACTAAAGTTTCAAAGGTTACGTTAATTGGTGCTGGAGTTGCATATTATCCCAAACTTGAAGACATTTGTGAATATATAACCGGGCTTGGGCTTAAAATTTCAGTTTCTTCGTTGGCTGCAAATCTTGTTACCGAAAAACTTGTTGAATGCTTAGTTAAAGGTGGTCAAAGAACCATAACCTTAGCTCCCGAAACTGGTTCTGATGAGTTTAGAAGAAAGGTTGTGGGGAAACCACTAACAAATGAGCAAATCTTAGACGCTTCAAAAGTAGCCCTTAAAAAGGGAATTCGTAACATAAAACTTTACTTTGTTATAGGTTTTCCTGGAGAAAAGGAAGAAGACATAGAATCTATAGTTGAACTTTCAAGGAAAATAGCTGAACTTGGTTTTGGACCTAAAAGTGTGAGGTTAAGTATAAATCCTCTTATACCAAAACCCCATACACCATTCCAATTTTGTAAGATAATGCCAATTGATTACCTAAAAAAGGCCTACATGAAGGTTAAAAATAAGCTAAGGGATAAAAGAATTGAAGTAGAAGGATTTAACCCAAAACATGCTTACATTCAGACGGCTTTATCTATGGGAAACCAGAAGCTTGGTGAGATAATTTTTAAAGTGGCTAAGTATGGTGGAAACCTAGGTTCATGGCGTAGAGTTTTGAAGAAAGAAAAAATTTCGTTGGAAAGTTTACTTCAACCACCAAGGCTGGATGAAGAACCTGTTTGGAGCATTGTAGATGTTGGTGTTGACGACAAACTTTTAGCCGAAGAATACCTTAGAATATTAAAATAGGTTTTTAGGGGCCTATTTTAAAATTATTTTTAAGCCTAGAAAAGATTAGACTATTGTTAGCTGGTTAGTTATGGTTACTATAGGTTTAACGGGAAAACCGAACGTTGGGAAGAGTACCTTCTTCTCTGCAGCAACCTTAGCAACAGTTCCAATAGCAAATTATCCTTTCACAACAAAAAAAGCCAACATTGGGGTTACCTACGTGACAACAGAATGTGTATGTAGAGAGCTTAACGTTCAGGATAATCCTGTAAATGCACCATGCAGGGATGGAACAAGGTTTGTTCCGGTGAAACTTATTGATTGCCCTGGACTTGTTCCTGGTGCATGGAAGGGAAGAGGTCTTGGAAATCAATTCTTAGATGAGATAAGAAAAGCAGATGTACTCTTACTTATTTTGGATGCTGCAGGTACAACAGATGAAGAAGGAAGACCCTGTAAAGCTGGGGAAGGAGACCCTGTAAAGGACATAGAATTTTTGGAAGAAGAATTCGATATGTGGATTTTTCAAATTATAAAAAAGGATTGGGATAAAATTGCAAGAAGAGTTGAAACTTCAAAGGAAAACCTTTCAACATTACTTTCAGAAAAGTTAGCCGGATTACAGATAAAAAAAGATTCCATAGTCCAAGCAATGGATGAGCTTGATTTTCAATTTCGAAAACCAACCCAATTAACAGACGAAAACCTTAAACAGTTAGCCAGCAAAATTAGAAAGATAGCAAAACCAATTCTGTTGGTAGCCAACAAAATAGACATTCCTCAAGCAGAAGAAAACCTGAAGAGGCTTAAAGAAACAGGTTATCCGACCGTAGCTTGTTCTGCTGAAGCAGAATTGGTCTTAAGAAGAGCAGCTGAAAAACAACTCATAGATTATAAGCCAGGAGATTCGGACTTTAAAATCTTAAACCAAGAGAATCTAACTGAAAAACAAGTGTTGGCTTTAAACATGATTAGAGATAGGGTGTTAAACAAATTTGGTTCAACAGGTGTACAGGAAGCGATAAATTTTTCGCTTTTTAACCTTTTGGAGATGATTGCAGTTTTTCCTGTTGAAGATGAAGTTAAATTTACGGACCATAAAGGTAGGGTCTTACCTGATTGTTATCTTGTTCCAAAGGGGACTACCGTAAAGGACCTTGCTTACATGATTCATACGGAATTAGGTGAAAACTTCATATATGCCGTTGAAGCCAAAAAAAGAAAACATGTTGGAGAAAATTATGTGGTGAACCATAAGGATGTAATAAAAATCGTTTCATCAAAAAGTCGTGCTTAAGGTGAAAAATTCGATGGTTAAAGTTTTAGTTTGTGACAGAGTTCATGAAGAAGGTTTAAACCTTCTAAGAAAAGCCAACATTCAAGTTGACTTAAAACCAAACATTACTCAGGAAGAATTAGAAAAAATAATGGTTTTTTATGATGGGGTTGTTGTGAGAAGTAGAACAAGAATAACCGGGGAATTAATTGAGAAAGCATCAAACTTAAAGTTTGTTTGTAGGGTTGGGATAGGTGTAGATAACATAGATATTCAAAAAGCAAGAACATGTGGAGTTAAAGTTTTATGTACACCAAAGGCAACAAGTCAAGCTGTTGCAGAATTAACCATCGGATTGATGGTTGCCGTTGCAAGAAAAATAGCTTACGCAGACCGTTCGGTTAAGGAAGGTAAATGGGAAAAAAACGTTATTAAAGGTTTCCAGTTTTCTGGTAAAACATTAGGAATAATAGGTTTTGGAAGGATCGGAATAAAAGTTGCAAAAATCGCTAAAGCCTTTGGAATGAAAATTTTGGTTTATGATATCGTGTTTGATAACAAAACGAGAAAAGAAGAGGTTTCCGAACCTCCTATCTTAGAAGATGAAGATATTATTCAGGAAGCTGAAAGAATTAAGGCTTTGGAAGAAGTTGAAGGTGAAATTGTTTCATTTGAAGAACTACTGGCTAGGTCAGAGGTCATAAGTTTACATGTTCCATTAACTAAAGAGACCAAACACATGCTTGGTGAAAAAGAATTTTCTTTGATGAAGAAAAAACCTATCATTATCAACACTGCAAGAGGAGCCTTAATCGATGAAAAAGCTCTTCATGAAGCTTTAAAATCCGGAAAAATTTCCGGTGTCGGTCTGGATGTTTATGAAGTAGAACCACCAAAAAACCTTGAAATGCTTAACCTTCCCAACGTGGTTTGTACACCTCACATAGGAGCTCAAACGGAAGAAGCTCAAAAAGAAGCAAGCATCGAGATGGCAAAAAAAATTCTTAGATTCTTAGATAAACCAGAAATTAAACTTCATGAAACAATTTAACAAAGTTTTAACCATGAAGTTTGAAGTTGCCGTCCAAAGTTATGGATTTAAATTTAAGATCTCAAAAGACTCATGGTTTAGTTTGTTTAACAGTCCTTACATAGCACATAGACTTGAATCTGCTGTTGATGTATACTGTAAGGAAAAGGAAGCTTTCATGCCTTTTGATGAAGGAAAAGTGTTAGAAATTAGATGGTTTGAAGTTTCAAAAATTAGACGAGACGCTTTGGACAAAGAACCATTGATACTGATTAAACTTTCCGAAGAAACAGTTGCTAAGGTTCTTCATGTAAATCCAACTGTAAAAGTAGGTGAAAAAATAAAGTTAGGAGATCCTATCGGTAAAAAAATCATCTCAGGATACTTTTTACCATGGACAAGTCCTCATGCACATTTTGAGTTAAGAAGTATTCATGACCCCTACCGAGCAGGGGGTGCATACAAACTAAGGATTAACCCAAAGTTTAAGTGTACGGTTAAGCTTCAAAAAAACAAGATGGAGTTCAAAGTTAGAGAAGTTTCAGAAAAATTTATGTGGGTTGAACCTAAAGGGGAAAATTCAGGTTTTTTTGGTAGTTTACCAGTTTTAGTTGGAAATAGAGTCCACTTTTTGGATGGAGGAATACCATACCATGGTTATGGGGTTGTTGTAGGAGGAAGAGGTGAAACCATTAAAGACTTAAACGGGAAAGTTATCGGGAAGAAAATAGGGAGAGTTTATGCTGGAACAGTATTTAAAACGGTAAGGAAACCATGGGTTAATGGTAGTCCGGTACTCGGTGTTGAAAGTTTTCTCAACAACAATATGTTAAAAATAGTGGGTGTTGAAAAAAAACTTAGTGAAGGAGACCTTATAAAATTAGAGTTTAGATGATGTGAGTTAGGAAGTTAAAAGTAACCAATACAGTTTTTAGGATTTAACAGAATTTTATTGTTTATGCAAGAAAGAGTAAAACTAAGAAGTGAAACCGTTAGAATTGGAGTTGAAAGAGCACCTCACAGAGGATTGTTTAAGGCTACAGGTTTAAACGATGAAGACCTAAAAAAACCCTTAATTGCTGTTGTAAACTCTTGGAATGAAATTGTTCCAGGACATATCCATCTTAACCGTTTAGCTGAAGCTGTGAAGGAAGGTATAAGAGAAGCAGGAGGAACCCCCCTTGAATTTAATACAATAGCTATCTGTGACGGTATTGCAATGGCTCATTCAGGTATGAAAAATTCTCTTCCAAGCCGAGACCTGATAGCAGACTCCGTTGAACTTATGATTAATGCTCATTGTTTTGATGCCATGGTTTGTGTGTGTAGTTGTGACAAAATTGTTCCTGGTATGCTTATGGCTGCATGTAGACTTGACCTACCCACTATATTCGTTACGGGAGGACCTATGCTTCCAGGATGGTTCAGGGGAAAACAGGTAGGATTTTCCCATCTTTTTGAATATATCTCAGCAGTAAAAAAGGGAAAAATAAGTAGGGAAGAACTGGAACTTTTAGAAAAACAAGCTTGCCCTGGAGCAGGTTCATGTTCTGGACTTTACACAGCTAACACTATGCAATGTTTAACTGAAGCCTTGGGTATGTCTTTACCCTACTCAGGAACCATGCCAGCTGTTTATGCTGAAAAGGTAAGATTAGCTCGTGATTCAGGTAGGAGAATTATCTGGCTTCTAGAGAAAAATCTTACAGCAAGAAAAATTATGACTGAAAAAGCTTTTGAAAATGCTATTACAGTTGATATGGCTTTAGGTGGTTCAACCAACACGGTTTTACATCTAACAGCCATAGCTCATGAAGCAGAAATCGAGCTTCCATTGGAAAAATTTGATGAGATTAGTCGTCGAACACCCCATCTAACAGATTTAAATCCAGCTGGACCATACTTCGTCAAAGATTTACATGAAGCAGGAGGAATTCCCGCCCTCATGAAACAAGTTGCTGACCATCTTCACTTAGATTGCCTTACGGTAACTGGAAAAACCATCGGAGAAAACATTAAAAATGCAGAAGTTTTAAGAGATGAAGTCATAAGGTCACCAAAAAACCCCGTCCATCCTGAAGGTGGAATAGCCATTCTAAGAGGAAGTTTAGCTCCTGAAGGGGCGGTGGTAAAACAATCAGCAGTAAACCCAAAGGTGCTTAGGTTTACAGGTAAAGCTAAAGTTTACGATTGTGAAGAAGAAGCTGTTGAAGCTATCATGAGAGGGGAAGTTTCTGGTGGAGAAGTTGTGGTTATTCGATATGAAGGCCCTAAAGGTGGGCCTGGTATGCGTGAAATGTTAAGTGCAACAGCAACGATCAAAGGTTTAGGTTTGGAGTTGGATGTAGCTTTGGTTACCGATGGAAGATTCTCTGGAGCAACAACAGGTCCATGTATTGGACATGTTTCACCTGAAGCAGCTGTTGGTGGACCTATAGCCATCGTGCAGGAAGATGACAAGATTGAAATTGATATACCAGCAAGAAAATTGGACCTAAAGATATCAAAAGATGAAATTACAAAAAGACTGGAGAAATGGAAACCTCCAAAACCAAAAATTGAGAAGGGGTATCTTTACAGATACTTTAAGATGGTAGGTTCAGCAAGCAAAGGGGCTGTTCTTAAACCAGATTAACCCCCACCTTACCCATACTGTTAGGTTCAAAACACAAAAAATGGAGTAAGTACCCTCTGTAACAAATTTCCAATGTAGTGGGCTAAAACTGGTGTGGTTAGATTCTTTGTTCTATAGTAAAGATAACCTAGAATAAGTCCACCTGGTAAGGCTTCAAAAAACAACTGGTATATGGTATAGCTTGGATTTAGAAAATGTGCTAAACAAAAAACAACTGATGCAACTAGGTAGCCTTGAAAACAACCAAAAACTTCCATAAGATTTTTTTGGAGAAATCCCCTGAACAGATATTCTTCACTAAATGCAACCATAAACTGGTTAAAAACTTCAAAAACAACGTATTGGAATAGAAGAACCGCTGGAAATTTTAAACCATAGATTTTGGATGCGTGGTTAGTTGTAAAACAACTTGTAAGGCTTGGGACCGAGCTATATTGGAAGATAAGACTAGCTATCCACAAAACAAAAATTGTTACACCTGCAACCAAACTGGTAAGGATGTTTCTTGTAAACTTCTCGGTTTTAAACTGTTTGAAAAAATTTCTGTTTCCTTTAACATAGGAGTTAAAGATTGTTATGGGTAGGATAAAACTTAAAACAACAACCAATCTTCTCATAAACATTAAACCAAGGAAAACGGATGACTCCATTTCTGGGGTTGGATGAATAACGGTGGATAGGGTAGATAGACAGATACACAAAACTGTTAGAAGAAAAGTTTCAATAAGTAAGTCAAGTTTATTTTTAACCTTCTCCAAAAAACATCCTTACTTCAAAACTATGTAAAACCGAACTTTTAAGAATTTATGTTTTCTGTCAGCTTCAGGCCGACAAGATCAGCCAGTAACGTTTACCATATGGAACAGGTATAAGGGAGGTCTAGAGAACTCTTGGATAACCTTAAATTTTTTCTATGAGAGAAGGAATTGGATGAGAACTTATGTATAAGACTGGTGTTATGGATTTAATGCTTCATTACGGGTCTGTTCCACGATGGTTACTTAACAGAATGATTAAACTGGCAGAAGGAATTTTTACTCTTATCATCGATGAGTTTGGAGTTAAAGAAGTCTTAAACAGACTTTCTGACCCCCTGTTTTTTCAAGCATGTTCCAACGTTCTTGGTTTTGATTGGGATAGTAGTGGTTCAACAACGGTAACATGTTACGTTTTAAGAAAAGTTTTTGATGGTAAAAACTTAGGAATTAAGGTTGCTGGGGGGAAAGGTGAAAAATCAAAGAAAACACCTGAAGACCTTGAACATATTGGAGAAGAGTTTAACATATCAACATACAAAATTGAACAGTTAAAATATGCAAGTAGGATGACCGCTAAAGTGGATAACACAGCTATTCAGGCAGGTTACCAGATTTATCATCATACGATTTTTGTATCCGAAGAAGGAGATTGGACCGTAGTTCAGCAGGGACTTAACCTAGATAGTAAAACCGCAAGAAGATACCATTGGTTAAGTCAAAACCTAAGAAGTTTTGTGGAAGAACCTCATAGTGGAATTTTTGGTCAAAAAGTTCATGAACAAGTTTTGGATATGACTTCTAACAAGAGTGAAGAAAATAGAAAAACTTGTGTGGACCTTGTTAACGAATCTTACAAAAAAATTCAAAGAGACTATCTTACTCTTATAAAACCAAATCAAACTTCTCTAACCGGGGAAACTATGTTTCAACCAAAAAGACAACATCCACACTATAAGCTTCTACCGGAGAAGGTTAATTGGAAAGCTTTACGTAAAGCCTATGAAATAAAACCAAAAAATTTTGAAGAACTTTTAGCTGTTAAGGGTATTGGACCTACAACAGTGAGAGGATTAGCATTGGTAGCTGAACTTATTTATGGTGCTAAAGCAAGCTGGGAAGACCCGCTAAAATTTTCTTTTGCGTTTGGAGGAAAAGACGGTGTTCCATTTCCTGTAAAAAGAAAAGCTATGGATGAAGCTGTAAGATTTCTTAGACAGATTTTAGAAACAGCAGAAATAAACAAAAAGGATAAGTTAGAAGCTTTAAAAAGACTGAGAAGCTTTGTACCGAAGAATGTTGGTGGGTTAGTTGGTTAAAATAAAAATTGGGTAAAGGATTTTGAATAAAAGTTATTCGTAGT
>CAZNLG010000027.1:0-12422 GCA_964573765.1 uncultured Candidatus Bathyarchaeia archaeon
CTTCTTCGCAAGACTTTTGGCAAGTTCGTTCACCTCATAACTCCACTCCCATCCAAGAATATCTAGTTTTACCACTTGAAAGTAAATCTTTTCTTCAAGCGTTTGCTGTAAACATAAATGTTCATAAAAAACTTGGAAAACTTTTGGAAGAAAAAATTCCTACATTTACTGGTGGTAGAGGAGATGAAGGTGCTTGGGCTCCACCCATAAAAAACGAAGATGCTTTAGAGTTTGTTGTTAAAGTTGCGGAAGAAATTTCAAGTGAAACTGGTATTAAGGTTGGAGTTGGTTTAGATGTTGCTGCATCTTCTCTGTGGAATCCTAAACTTAACCGTTATGAATATGTGAATGAAGGTAAACACAAAGATAAAGGTGAACAGTTAGAATACATACTAGGTTTAATTGAGAAGTTTAAACTTGTCTACGTTGAAGACCCATTCCATGAAGATGATTTTGAAGGATTTGCTGAACTCACAAAAAAAGTTAAAAACTGTCTAATTTGTGGCGACGACCTTTTCGTTACTAACAAAAACAAATTAAACTTGGGAGCTAAGCTTAAAGCTGCAAATGCCCTTATAATCAAACCAAACCAAGTTGGAACTGTATATGATGCCTATGAAACAGTCATAACCGCTAAATCTCTAAATTACATTCCAGTCTTGTCCCATAGGTCTGGTGAAACCACAGATGTTCATCTTGCCCATCTTGCTGTTGCATTTGGTTGCCCAATAATCAAAACTGGAGTTTTAGGTGGAGAAAGAACTTCAAAACTAAATGAGTTGATCCGAATAGAAGAAACCTTAAAAGAAAAAGCTTCCGTTGCAAAGCTAAACCTTTAAACGAACATTCTGTTAGAGTTTTACTTTTTGAATGTAATTTTTTTATATTTTGCTTGTTATACTTCCTTAAAAATATCGGGTGGTAGAATTGATAACCATCATAGGTTCTGGAAGGGTTGGTGTTAGTACTGCTTCCTACTTAGCCATCAAAGAACTGGATGACATTCTCCTACTTGATATAGTTGAGAATCTACCCCAAGGTAATGCATTGGATTTATCCCATATGGCAAGCATACTGGGTTTAAACGTAAACATTAAGGGTAGTAACAACTATGAAGACATGAAAGGAAGCGACCTAGTACTTGTTACAGCTGGTTTTCCCAGAAAACCAGGTATGACTCGTGAAGAACTTGTTGAAAAAAATGCACATATCGTAGTTGACATAGCAGATAAAATCCGTAAATATGCTCCAGATTCCATCGTGATTTTAACCACGAATCCTCTTGATGCAATGGCATATTTAATGTACAAAAAACTTGGTTTTCCACGTGAAAAAGTGATAGGTTTTAGTGGGGTATTGGATGCTGGTAGACTAAGATACTATGCAGCTAAAAAACTTGGAATAAGCACCGATGGAATCTTAGCGGTGGTTTTAGGTCAACATGGAGAAAATATGTTTCCGGTTCCTAGATTAAGCACGGTTTATGGAAAGCCGTTAACAGAACTTTTGAGTGAGAAAGAAATTGAAGAAATAGTTAAAGAAACAATTCAAGCCGGAGCTGTGGTAACAAAACTAAGGGGATTTAGTAGTGACCATGCACCTGGAGCAGGTTTAACGGTAATGGCGGAGTCCATAAAGAAAAACCTAAAAAAAGTTTTCCTTGCAAGTGTGTACCTAACCGGAGAATACGGAGTTAAAGATACGGTTGCGAATGTTCCCGTAGTTTTAGGTGTAAATGGGGTAGAAAAAATCATCGAAGTTCCGCTTAACGAAGAGGAGAAAAAAGGCTTCATGGAAAGTGTTGAAGCAATCAAAAGAAACATCGCACAAATTCCACAAAACTTCCTAAAAACCTAACAATACTCTCCTAAATTTTTAAGGTTTAAAAAAAGAATTTTTCTGGTTTTGGTATTTGTTTAACCTACTTTTTTAAATATTTCTGAATGCTTTTACTGATAAGTTCCTTGATTTGGTCAGGGCCATGAACAAGCTTTTTTAATTCTTCTTCAAGATTTGTTGGTTTAACTTTTATCAACCAACCTTTTCCATAGGGGTCTTCGTTTATGAATTTTGGATTATCCATCAGTTCACTGTTAACAGCAATTACTTCACCAGAAACAGGAGAACTTACCTTTCCAACCCATTTTTCCGATTCTAAAGTTGCGAAAGCCTTCATCTGCTCAACAGTATCTCCTTCAAAGGGTAGGTCCACGTATCTAATCGTCTTTGCTTGTTTTTGGAAGAAATCATCGATTCCTATCGTTACGGTTCCGTCTGGTTCAACCCTGGCCCAAGAATTTCCAACACCATCTTCCGGTACATAGTAAAGGTCATCTGGAAGATTATAACCTTCAATTACAACCATTAGATAACCCTCCATATCACCTACTAACGAGACAGTTATTAATGATTATTTATTTTTTGGTATTAAGATTTTTGTATGGTTGAAACTTTGGAAGAAAATTCTTTACTAACATTGGAAAAAAGCTTCAAGAATGGTTAGAAGATGCAAAAAAAGTAGCTGTTTTGGGTATAGGAAATCCTCTTAGAAGTGATGATGGGGTAGGTTCATTACTTATTCAAGAATTAGGTCAGTATGACTTGCCCAAAAACGTTAAACTGTTTAACTGTGAAATTGTACCAGAAAATTTTACCCGTTTAATAAAAAAATTTAAACCAACCCATGTTATCTTAGTTGATTCGGCACAACTAAACGAAAAACCAGGAACAGTAAAACTTGTTTCTCCAACCAAAATTGGAGGTATAGCTTTTTCAACTCATACTTTACCATTAACCTTTTTAATCAGGTATCTTAAAGAAGTTTCAAGAGCAAAAATAGTTTTACTTGCAATTCAACCTAAAAACATCGATTTTGGCTCTGAATTAACTCCTGAACTAAAAGACACGTTAAATAAGCTTACCCTTCTAATGAAAAAAATTTTCCAAGTAAAAAATCCTTAACATCAAGACCAAGAAGATTTCTTGGTAAATTTTTAGGTTTATGTTTTTCCTAAGGTTTTCTAGGTTTAGCCATATTACCAGTAAGGTTATTATTACGTTTCCTAAAGATGATAGTGGAGGATTGTTAAATGGACAGAGTTGTTCTTGCACATGGTGCTGGTGGAAGTATCATGGGGAAGTTTATCAAAAAATACATCCTCACCTATTTTGGAGGATGGAATGTGGAAGTTCCCTTAGAAGCCTTAGATGATGCAGCCGTAGTTGATGGAATTGTTTTTACAACAGATTCATACACAGTTAACCCGATTTTCTTTCCTGGTGGTGACATCGGTAAGTTGGCTGTATCTGGAACGGTTAATGACCTTGCTGTTATGGGGGCTGAACCTGTAGCTCTTTCAGCTGGTTTTATAATTGAAGAAGGTTTTCCTTTAAATGACCTTGAGAAAATTTTGAAAAGTATGAAGGAAACATGTGAAAAAGCAGAAATTATGCTTGTTACTGGTGACACAAAGGTTTTGGAAAAAGGTAAAATTGATAAACTCATCATAAACACTTCTGGAATTGGAAGAAGAAGTAGGTTTTTGGATAAAAATTTTGATGTTGTTAAAAAGTATCGTCCAATAAATTCATGTTGGCTTTTGGATTCAAACCTTAGAAGTGGAGACAAAATTATAGTGAGTGGAACGATTGGTGACCATGGGTTAGCTCTTCTGTCGTTTAGGGAAGGCTACAGGTTTGGTAACCGGATAGTTTCGGATGTAGCACCACTTAACAAGGTTATCAAAAAGGTTTTGGAAGTTGGTGGAGTTGTATGTATGAAAGACCCAACAAGGGGTGGTCTTTCCAACACTCTTAATGAGTGGTGTGAAAAATCTAGGGTTGGAATCCTTGTCTATGAAGACCAAATTCCGATACGTGAAGATGTTCGTGTTGCATGTGAAATGCTTGGAATAGACCCATTAGAAGTTGGAAATGAAGGAAAAATAGTTTTAGGAGTTGTTCCTGAAAAAGCTGAAGAAGTTCTTGAAGTTTTAAGAGAAACAAATGAAGGAAGAAACGCTCAAATAATTGGTGAAGCAACTACAGAGTTTAACGAAGTTGTTGTTGAAACCACTGTTGGTGGTAAAAGAATTCTTTCTCCACCTATAGGCGATCCTGTCCCAAGAATCTGCTAAAAATCTTACAAGGTCTATGGTTGGAATAGAGAATATGAGGATCCTAACATTTGTCTTTAATGTTACCCTGAAAACTTTCCCTTTCCATACTTAAATTGGATGTTGCATGCTCCTTCAACAGAAACCATACAAGGTCCTACTGGTCTGTTAGGTGTACAAACATTGCCAAACAACGGACAATCTTCAGGGTTTACAAGTCCACGTAAAATTTCACCACATCTACAACCTTCAGGTTCTTCAAAAAATTTCTCATCCATTTTCTCCAAGATATCTTGAAAACTTTTTCTTGCATCATGTTTTTCAAATTTTTTTCTAATTTTCATCCCAGATTTTGAAATAACCGGAAAACCGCGCCAAGCCGCATCAAATGGTTCAAAAACTTCTTCCAGAATTTTTAATGCTTTAAGATTTCCTTCATATTTTACTGAACGTGTATACTCATTTTCAACCTTTACTTCACCATGTTTAATTTGATGTGCAAGCATATAAACAGCCATCAATAAATCCAAAGGTTCAAAACCAGCTATTACCTGTGGAATCCCGTAAATCCTTGAAATTTCTTCATAGGGTTTAACTCCAATTATGGTGCTTACATGTCCAGGTTCAATAAGTCCATCAAGCTTTAATTCACCCATCTTTAACAAAGCATGAAGAGCTGGTGGAATGTACCGATGACAACTTAGAACAAAAAAGTTTTCTGGTGGTTCTTCCAGTAAAACTTCTGCTGTACTTGGTGCTGTAGTTTCAAAACCAACAGCCATAAACACAACATCATAACTTGTTTCTTTAGCTATCCTTACAGCATCTTCAACACTGTAAACTATCCTTACGTCACATCCTTCAGCACGCTGGTCTAGCAAGGAACCTATCTTACTTGGAGCTTTTGCAACGTCTCCATAAGTAACTACAACCTTACCGTTTCTGGCTAAAGTTATGGCTTCACAAAATTCTTTTGCCGTGGTAATACATACAGGGCATCCTGGACCTTGTCTAACTTCAACACCACATTGTCTAAGAAGTTCATCCAAACCATATCGAACGATGGTATCCTGATGGGTTCCACAAACATGCATTATTTTGATGTTAAGCTTCATATCCTTTAGTTTTTTAATGATTTTTTCTGCTAGAATTCTATCTCTAAACCTAAACATCTTTTCTTCCTACACAGCTACCCTAATAGACTTAACTAAGACTTCTTTTCCCTTAACGATCTTTACTGGTTTACCACACTTAGGACAACTTAAAACGGGAATAAAAAAATGGTAAACATCTTCACATTTAAGGTTGATACCACCATTATAACCACAATTTTCACATTTAACTAAAGGTTCTTCTTCTTCAATTGTAAGTTTAGAGTTTTCCATAACGGTTTCCTTCGTCAACAGTTCGTAGTAAAATTTAACTTGTTCAACACCTAAAACAGTTAATTTTCCAATAACCAACTGGACTTCTAAAACTTTTTTGGCTTTATGTTTTTCCGCTTCATTAAGCACAAAATCAACTATCTGCTTTGTTGTCAGGTATTCATGCAACCTGTAAAGTTCCTCCGTAAAATCTCAAGATGACAAAGATAGTTTTATAGGTTTAACAATCGGATAAGGTCTTCAATCCCGGTACCGTTTCTACAGTTTGTTCTTACGGTCTTGATATTTGGATTTATGTTTTTAATCTCATCTTCAAGTTTATCCAAGTTTACACCCATAACTTCTGCTAGGTCTATCTTGTTGATAACAACGATGTCAGCATCAAGAAAGGTTAAAGGATGTTTAACCACAACGTATTGTCCTTCAGTTACACTTATAACCACAACCCTTTTTTCTGTTCCAAGCCTAAAATCTGACGGGCAAATTAGATTTCCAACGTTTTCTATAAACAGTAGGTTTGTCTTTTTAAGGTCGATTTTTTCTAGGGCTTTTTTAATCATGTGAGCTTCAAGATGACACTCTCTTCCAGTATTTATTTGAACAACCCTAACATTGTGTTTCCCTATGATATCAGCATCAATCGTTGTTGTTAGGTCTCCGTTTATAACAGCAATAGAATATTTTCCCTTTAACCTTCCGACAAGCTTCTCTATCAGAGAAGTTTTACCTGCTCCAACAGAACCCATAACATCAAAAGCCCTTATACCATAACTTTCAAAAATTTCCCTGTTTTCTTCAGCTATCTTCTTGTTTACTTCAAGAATATCCTTCTCAGTTTCTATCGTTTCAGTTTTTTCCAGTTTGATAATTTCCTTCAACTTTTACAACTCCTACCTTTCCGTTTCCAAAATTTCTTTCCAAACCTGAAGAGATTCTTCTGCACTTTTTTCATCCATAACCTGAATTGCAAAACCAGCATGAACGATAACGTATTCTCCAACCTTAACATCAACAAGAGAAACATTTATCTCCTTAACTATACCTCCACCAAAATCCACTACAGCATGGTTTCCTTTTATTTCCAAAACTTTTGCTGGTACAGCTAAACACATCTGAGCCACCAAAACCAAAATAGGCTTCTTTGAGTGGAGAAGTTTGAACTTAAATAAAAATTTTTAAAATTAACCCTGCAGCAACAACCTGACCAAACGATATTCCCCCATCACCCGGAGGAACTTGGTTATGTACAATAAACCTAAAACCATTTTTTTCAACAATTTCTCTAATTGTTTGGGTTATTTGTTTGTTGTAGGCTACCCCACCAGTAAAACCTATACTTTTAACATCCAAATCTTCAGCTTTTTCCATAGCAAGTAAAGCTAAACCTTCCGCTAAATAATTTTGAGCTGAAAAAGCAAGATTTTCAACTGGTTGTTTGTTCAGATTTTCAAATATTTCCGTAAGAAGATAGGTTGTGTTGACAGTGTTACCTTCAATTCTTGGTTTAAGTTTTAAGTTATCCTTTCCTTTCAACGCTCTAGATTCAAGTTTTATGGCTGGTTCTCCTTCATAAGTTCTTTCATAACATATCCCCAACAAAGCTG
The DNA here is from genome assembly GCA_964573765.1 of uncultured Candidatus Bathyarchaeia archaeon. Classification (GTDB taxonomy): domain Archaea; phylum Thermoproteota; class Bathyarchaeia; order Hecatellales; family Hecatellaceae; genus CAZNLG01. The sequence goes on from CAZNLG010000027.1 coordinate 7,105, forward strand.
AAACAGCATCCAAAATTCTACCACAACTTGTCGTATAGGGTACTCTCCCGGTTTTAAGCTGTTTTAAAATAACTTCAACTTCTTCTTCACCATACGGAAAACATTCCGTCCTACTGTAAACCCAATCTTCAAAACCATCAATTTTGCATAGAATCCCGGTAACCATCCTAAGTGGATACAGAACTGCTTTGTCGCCCCCGACCAACGGTTGTTCCTGAAGATGACCTAAACGTTCAAATGTTTCACCGCTCCACCAAAGAATTTCTCCACCCCATGCTTTTCCATCTAACCCGTATCCAAAACCATCACATACTATCCCAACCATCTCTTCAAATTTGTTTTCACCCATAAGTGCAGCTAGATGTGCATAGTGATGCTGGATGGGTAAGGCTTCATAGTTAAACTTTTCAGACCAATCTAAAGCCAACTTTGTTGTGGCAAATCTGGGATGAAAGTCGTAAGCTACAACTTCAAACTCTGTGTTTGTTAGATTTTTAAGATGATTGATGGCTTCTTTAAGATAATTTAAAGTTTCAACTTTTTCTACATCACCGATAAACTGGGTCATGAAAGCTTTATTATTTGTTAGGATACATCCTGTTACGTTTTCTTCAGCTCCCACACCTAAAATATTTTTTTTAGCCTTAAACTTTAACTGAACCGGGGTTGGAGCATAACCTCTAGACCTACGGATGATACATTGGTTTCCGTTGTTAAATCTGACAACAGAATCATCACATCTCTGAGCAATTCTTCTATTATGGAATAAGAAGTAATCAACAGTTGAACTAAGCTTTCTTAAAGCTTCTTCATTATCGATGATTATTGGTTCATTCGGTGGATTTGCACTGGTCATGACAAAGGCTGGTTCCTTTGTCCGGTCAAAAAGCATGTAATGTAAACCTGTGTATGGTAACATAACACCAACATTATGAAGACCTGGTGAAATTTGGTCTGAAAGATAATAATCTTCACTTTTCTCAAGCAAAACTATGGGTCGAATATAAGAAGTTAAAAGTTTAACTTCTTCTTCACTAACTTTAGCAAAGGTTTTAGTTATTTCCAAACTTTTAGCCATAATTGCAAAAGGTTTTTGCATTCTATGTTTAACTTTCCTCAGTCTAATTATAGGGTCAGAGTTTAAAGTTGAAGTTGCAATATGAAACCCACCGTTACCCTTAATTGCAACAATGTACCCTTCTTCAAGAATTTTACCGGTTTCCCGGATAGGGTCTTTAACTGTTACAATTTCTCCCTTATTTGTGGTTAAGAAGACTTTAGGACCACAAACTGGACATGCTATTGTTTGAGCATGAAATCTACGATTTAAAGGGTCCCTATACTCTTTCTCACAAAAAGGACACATAGTAAACTCGTTCATAGTTGTGTTTGGTCTATCATAGGGAAGCTTCTCTATAATCGTGTATCTTGGACCACAATCTGTACATGTTATAAAAAAGTAATCGTATCGTGGGTTTTTTGGGTTCCTAAGCTCTCTTAAACATTCATCACAGATAGAGACATCTGGGGGGATAATTGAACCGGAAAAAACTTTTTCTTTAAAACTTTCCTGAATCTTAAAGTCTGTGAATCTTTTTTCAATTTTACTGAAGTTAACTTTTAAATCGTAAATTTTGGCTAAGGGGGGATGTTTTTCTTGTACTGTTTTAACAAACTGTTTAATGTTTTCTTCTTCACCTTCAACAACTATCTCTACTACAGCATCTCCACGGTTACGAACAAAACCTCTTAGCTTGTTTTTTACTGCAGTTCTATAAATAAATGGTCTAAATCCTACCCCTTGAACAATACCTGTAACAACTATTTTTGCGTGCAAATCAGGTTACCCGGTGTACTTCAAATTTTCTTCTTTCCCACTAAATTAAACCATTCGGTTAGTTTAGAATGGTTTTTGCTGAAGAAATGTTAAAAATCATGTTTAAATCACAACTTTATCCTGTTTGGAGTTACTCTGAATTTATCTTCCCTTAACCTAAATTATGTATGTGCCTCTATAATTATAAACTGATTTTTAGCATTTGCAAATTATCTGGAAAGATTTAAATCACTTCTAGACAAAACGATAAACAAACCGATTTGGTGAAAAAAATGGCTGCGGAAAAAATTAATGTTATCTGGTTACAAGGTCAAGGTTGTACTGGTTGCACTGTTTCTCTTACTGGTGCCACTCATCCAAGTCTTGCAGACCTGTTAACTGGTTACATTCCACAAGCCGCAAATGTTAACCTAGTTTTTCATCCAACAATTATGCTTCCTCATGGTAAAGAAGCCATAGATGTTTTAAGGTCTGCATTAAAAGGAGAATTAGACCCCTTTGTGCTTGCTCTTGAAGGTGCCATACCAGACGAAGGGTTAGCAAGAAAAACTGGTGGTTTCTGGTGTATGGTTGGTGAAGACGAAGGTAAACCTATGATGTTTAGTGATTGGGTAAGTAAACTTTCACCAAAAGCTGCAGCAGTCGTTGCTATAGGAACCTGTGCTTGTTACGGTGGAATTCCTCATGGTACACCAAACCCTACCAATGCAAAGGGAGCCTTTGAATTTTTGGGTAAAAACTGGAAGAGTAAGTTAGGCCTTCCGGTTATCTGTGTTCCAGGATGTCCTGCACAAGGGGAACATATAGCAGAAGTCTTAGCTCATCTTGTGTTAACCGCAAGGGGTCTTCTTCCAGTTCCAGAACTTGATGAATATAACAGACCAAAATTTATATTCGGAAGAACTGTTCATGAAAATTGTCCAAGAGCTGGAACTTTTGCCGAAGGGAAATACTCAAAAAAATTTGGAGAACCCTATTGTATGGGTTTACTTGGTTGTAAGGGACCAATAGTTCACTGTGATGTTCCCAGAAGAGGTTTTGTTGAAGGTGTGGGAGGCTGTCCAACCATAGGTGCGATCTGTATCGGATGTACGGAACCTGAATTTCCAGACCCACCATTTTCACCGTTCTTTAAGAAGGCACCACCAGGAATCTTTGTTTCAGAAACCTTTGGGGATATAAAGGGTAAGATATACGCTGTTCTTCATAGGTTGAAAAGGAGGGTGATATAATGAGTCAACTTAAAGAGCTTTATATTGAACCTTTAACCAGAATTGAAGGACATCTTGCAATTCATGCTGTGGGAGACTTAAAAACAAGGAAATATGTAGATGCCCATAGTTATGCTGTCATGTTTAGAGGATTTGAAATAATTTTAGAAAACAGAGAACCTGCTGATGCGATATGGATCACTCAAAGAATATGTGGAGTTTGCCCGACTCCCCATGGTTTGGCTGCTGCTCAATGTATAGACATGACCTATAATGTTTCCCCACCACCCTTTGCTGTCGTTCTTAGAAACTTTCTTCATATATCCGAACAACTCTACGATTCGGTTTTGGGTTGTGGGATTTTAGAAGGTCCAGATTACAGTGAACCAATGGTTAAAAGGTTTAATCCTGATTGGTGGAGTAAAGCTGAGAAAACAAAGGCTGAAAACGGAAATCTACATGGTTACTCAACAATAGCAGAAATAATGTCTGCTCTTACTCCACTTAAGGGTAGTCTATGGTTAAAGTGTTTACAACTCTCAAAGATGGGTAGAAAGATGGCATCTCTCTTTGGAGGAAAACATCCACATGTTAACTCGCTTATACCTGCTGGTGTAGCAAAAACTGTTACAGCATCAGATTTAGAAATGTTTTCAGCAATGTTAGCTCAACATGTTGCATTCTCCAAAGAATTTGTTCCTGCTTTTGATGACCTGTTAAACTTTGTTTTAGACATGGGATATGAAGAAGCTGGTAAAAGAGACCCCAACCTGATAAGTTATGGTTGCTATGATGACCCTTACGCATACACAGGTAAATACAAGGATATGTCAAAGTGGGGAGATGGTCGGAAAGTATCTCCAGGTGTGGTAATCAACGGAAAACTGGTAACAACAGACCTGGTAGAAATAAATGTTGGTGTTAGAGAATACATTAACCATTCATACTATGATGAATGGGATGTTAAAGATGTTGAAAGAGACCCGTTGGGTAAGTACATAGCAACCAAACATCCTTGGAACAAGAAAACAAAACCATTACCAAAAGAGCCTCACAAATGGGACAGTAAATACTCCTGGGGAACAGCACCAAGATGGCATGATTGGGGGAACAAAATTGACGGTAAAACTCATGTTGTTGAAGCTGGACCCATATCACGAATGTGGACTACTGCTCAAGCCAAGAAAGTTAACGAATCAACCGGAAACAGTGTTAAATTTACGTTACCAAAAGCCACTGTAGCCGGGTTTAGAGTGTCTGATGAAGTTACTTTTGAGTGGAAGATTCCAAAATATGTAAATGCTGTTGAAAGAATAAGGGCAAGAGCATACTACCATGCTTATTCTGCTTATGTAGCCTACAATATGTTGTTAGATGCACTTGAAATGGTAAAGAAGGGAGAAGCAAAAGTATGGAATGAATACAAAAGACCAAAGGAAGGAATTGGTGTAGGTTTAACTGAAGCTATGAGAGGTGCATTAGGACATTGGTGTATAATGAGAAACGGTAAGGTGTACCGATACCAGATTATCACTCCATCAACATGGAATGAATCTCCAAGAGATGATGAAGGTAGACCTGGACCTTACGAAGATGCTATCATGGGAACACCAATAACAGAACAAGATGGTAAATTGGATGGAATAGATGTAGTTAGGGTCGTTAGAAGTTTTGACCCATGTCTTGCATGTTCTATCCATGTATATAACACTAATGGGGAAAAGAAAGAGACAAAAGAGTTATCTCCATACTTTAACTTCTAACTTTTTCTAAAATTATTTTTACAGCTTTATTAACAGCTCTATCAACTTCTTTGGATAAACCCAAACCAAAACCTAAATCTTTTGGTTTGCAACCAACTACCAAAACTTTTTTCGGTAAAACATCCAATGAATACGCTAAATCAATTATTTTTTGTAGTTCTATTTCATGTAAACTTATGTTTACCGATTTTATAACTTCTTCTTCACTCATTTTTCTTGTTTTAGGTTCGATTATTTTTAGTTCTCCAGCTTTTCCTTCAAAATTTATTACATCAACAAATATTACTTCATCAAAATCTTTAAGGTCAAATATCAATTCAAAACAACCAGTTCCATAATCTTTTATCAAAACATTATCCGGTAACTTCATTTTTTCCAGTTTTTCAACTACTTTTGGACCAAAACCATCATCCTTTCTTAGTACATCTCCAATACCTGCAACCAATACTTTCAACTTGATGAATGTTGAACAATCCAGAATTTTAAAAATTTTGGGTATCCTTACTT
>CAZNLG010000028.1:0-11969 GCA_964573765.1 uncultured Candidatus Bathyarchaeia archaeon
ATTTTCATCTAAAAAATCTTTTAATGTTAGTTGCCCAATATTTTGACTTAGGTTAAGTACGTGAAAAACTATTTCTTCAGGCTTTTTAAACCTAAGCTTCCTAATTTTTTCAAAACCCCAATCTAAACATTTGATTGCGGATATTAAGCATGCTGTAACAACAGATTTTGTCCAATCTCTGGTTTGAACATAAGCTGCTAACAATGACCCACACCAAACATCTCCTGCGCCCGTTGTATCCTTAGGTTTTATTACCAATCCACTAAGTGCGGGGATCATTTGAACCTTTCCATCTTCTACTATTATAGCTCCAAGCTGACCAAGGGTAACAGCTAACCTTCTTGTCTTCAGATTATTTATTGCATGAACTAGACTGTTTGTCTCAGCAAGAACCATTGCTTCATAATCATTAACCACGGTAAGGTCAACTTTTTCCATAAGTTTCCTAAGAATCTTTCTGTATTTTGAATTTGACAAATAATCCGGGGAACTGTTCATAGAAACCCATGTTTCAGGTGAGATTTTCTTTATCCTGTCAACAAAACGTTCTGTTTTTGTTGGAGGCATGGGGGCAAGATGAATATAAACATCTTTCCGAATCCAGTGTTGAGGTAAATCGGTAACCTTTAAAGTAGCACCAGCACCTATCTTTACTTCTTCATATTTTGCCTTAAAGTTTTCATCATAACTTATACTAAAAAAAGTTGAAGGCATGTTCACTCTCTTAACTAAAGAACCTGGAAAAATTGAATAAATAAAATTTAAATGTTTAAAGTCTCTTCCCACAGCCGAAATAAGCTTCACATTTTCCGTTAAAACTTTAGCTCCCAACGAAGCATAAAGAGCTGCCCCACCAAGTTGAACATGTTCTCCCCAAACATTTTTTACACGGTCTATCGAAACATGCCCTATAAACAGAAGTTCTTCAACCATCCGTCGTCATCCAACACGATCAAGAAACAATCTTGCTCTTTATAACCTTTAATAACCTGAAAACAAACATTAGATTTTAAAGAGAGCTAAAAACTAAATCTTCAAAAAATTAAGCTTTTCATGGAGATAGAGAGTTTAATGGGTGGTTTTAAAAAATTTTCCAAAGCAGGAGATTTTGGATATACAAGCTTGTTAAAAGGTCAAAGAGTTCCAAAATACGACCCAAGAGTTGATGCGTATGGTGTGTTGGATGAAGCGGTATCGATACTTGGGCTTGCAAGAGCCTTATCTAAAAACAGAAAAATTAAAAAAACAATATTAAATCTTCAAAAGAAGCTTTATGGCTTATGTTCTGAATTAGCGACACCTCCTGAAAACTATGAAGAAGCACCCTTTAAAACTTCAAAAACTCATACAAAAGAAGTCGAGAAACTAATTGATGAATATTTAAAAGAGAAATCTCTTCCCAATCGTTTTATCATCCCTGGAAAAACACCAGCATCAGCAACACTTGATATAGCACGTACCGTGGTAAGAAGAGCTGAAAGAAAAGTTCATAAACTGATCCATGAAGGAACAATCAAAAACGTGGAAATAGGATGTTACCTTAACAGGGTTGCAGACCTCCTGTTTACTCTTGCACGTGTGGAAGAAGGTTTGAATGGTGGTTTAAAGAAGAGAAAGAAGTAAAGGAATTGTTGACATTGAAGGATTTTAGGTTTAGTTAGGCTCAGACCTGGTTGTCATTCTTCATTCTGTCTGTAATACCAGCTTTCTTCATCGCCTAACGATAAGTATTTAAGAGCTTAAGTTTATACCTTATGGCTATGTTTTGTTAACTAGGTTTGGAAGTTAAACCTTATATTTTTATTTTTCCATGCTTAAGTTGTTGGTAGGTATGCGTAAAGATGGTTACAAGATACTTCTAACGGCTGAACGATGTTTGATGAGTGATTATCATGGGTCGCTTTTTTTAGGGTTTTGTGCTTGTGCACCCAAAAAACTTTGGAAACCATTCCTTTTCTTCCATTTTCTATGTCCTTCTGTTCCGACAGTGGATGACGGAAAATGTGTGTTTGCACCTTATGCGACAAGAAAAATTGAAGCTGCATTGTTAGATTATGGTTTTTCAGAAGATGAAGTTATGGTTGTGCATCCTGAAAAAATTCATGAATATGTTGGACCTGAAACAAGGATAATAGGTATAACTTCAAACGACCCTTTAGGTGAAGGACCGGCTACAACCACCTTCTCAAAACCAACAGGTTTCTTCCGTGAACTGGGAGAATCTTATAATGCATGGAAGTTTAGAGAGCTTGTTACAAACCCTTACCTTAAACGTTGGGACGCAAAAATTGTGGTTGGTGGTCCTGGTTCTTGGCAGCTTGAAGACCCAAACATTAGACGTAGATTAAACATTGATGTGGTTGTTGTTGGTGAAGGTGAAAACGTTACACCTCCATTGTTCGAAAAAATAATTAGGGGAGAAAGGGTTCCAGAAGTGGTTTATGGGGATGTTGTTGATGTAGAAAAAATGCCTAAAATTCGGGGAGGGTCTGTTGGTGGTTTAGTTGAAGTTTCTCGTGGATGTGGGCGTGGATGCAAATTCTGTGCTCCAACCCTTCTAAAACTTCGTTCAAGACCCTTAGAAGATATCTTGGAAGAAGTTAAGGTAAACGTTCAAAGTGGACAGACACAGATTACATTACATGCTGAAGACATTCTTAGATACAAAGCTGACGGAATTAAGGTTAACAAGAAAGCAGTAATCGAGCTTTTTAGTTCAGTAAAAAAAGTTGAAGGTGTGGAAGGTATAGGACCAAGCCATTTTGCATTAGCTTCAGTTGCGTCAGAACCTGAGCTTCTTCAAGAAATCTCCGATATAGTTGAAGTTGGTGGAAAAGATAGACCTTGGATTTCCGGTCAAACAGGTATAGAGACCGGAAGTCCCAAATTGATAGAGAAACATATGCCAGGTAAATCTTTACCCTTCAAACCAAAAGAGTGGCCTGATGTTGTTGAACAAGCTTTTGGAATATGTAGTGACAGTAGGTGGGTTCCTTGTGGAACGATAATTTTAGGTTTACCTGGTGAAGAAGAAGATGATGTTCTAAAAACAATCGAACTTATGGACAGACTTAAAAACTATAAAAGTTTGATTGTTCCGTTGTTTTTTGTTCCCATAGGTTCTTTAAAAGGTAATAAGGGGTTTACTGTTGATGATCTGAAGGAATACCATTGGGATTTGGTTCTTGCATGTTGGAATCATGGAATGAAATGGGCTGAAGAACTTGCTAGAGAATATGTTATTAAGATGCCTTGGTTTGCTAAAAGTTTCATTTTACTTTTCATAAATTGGGTTGTAAAAATTGTAAATAGAAGGGCAATAAAAAACATAATTAACCTCCAAGAACAAACACTTAAATGTACACATTTAAAATAATTTTTTGAGGTGAATTACTCAACGAAGTCAAGTTCTGGAACGGTTCAAGCTATCGAATTTTTAAAATCAACTTTAGACAAAAAATACCTAAGATATCTCTTAAAAAAATTTTCTTCAACATGTAAAAAGGACGGGAAAAATAGAATTGAAATCGCATTAGAACTTTTCACAAAAGAAAGAAATTCTGCCTGTTGGACTTGTAGTCACATTGTATATCCGGTTGTAAAATGGGCTATTCGAAAGGGAAGTACAGCATTCTCAGTCGACGAAGAAAAACTGTTTGAAAAGTTTAGTAATGTTTATTGGCGAAGAGGACTTGTGAATGTCTTACGTGGAATTGCAAATTTTGGTGTTAAAAAACCATTTACTCCAGGTGCACCCTTCCTTGTTGTTTGGAATTTTACTCAACTTTGTAATTTAAGATGTCAACATTGTTATGCTTCGGCTGGTAAACCAGACCCAAACGAGCTTTCAACCCAAGAAGCATTAAAAGCTTTGGATAAACTTGTGGATGCTGGAGTAACCATTATAGCTTTTTCTGGTGGAGAACCGTTAATGCGTAAAGATTTTTTTGAAATTTTAAAGAAGGCTGGTGATTATGGAGTTTTTACCGCTATAGCTACAAATGCAACCCTTATAACTAAAGATGTTGCTAAGAAGCTTAAAGATTCAGGTTTAGGCTATGTTCAAATAAGTTTGGATGGTGCTAAGGCTGAAACTCATGATGGTTTTAGAGGAGTTCCTAACGCTTTTGAAAAAACCATTCAGGGAATAAAAAACTGTGTTGAACAAGATATATTTGTTGAAGTTGCTACAACAGCAACAAAAATCAACTATAAGGAAATCCCTGCCATCATTGACCTATGTGAAACCATGAATGTTGATTGGTGGATGATGTACAACTTTGTTCCAACCGGAAGAGGACGTTTCATCTCGGAAAACGACCTTTCACCATCAGAAAGAGAAGAACTTCTTAAAATCTTATGGGAAAAGCTTAGAAGTAAACCAAAACTCCAAGTTTTGTCAACAGCACCCCAATATGCTAGGGTAGCTCTTCAAATGGAGAAGAAATTCGCGGAAGAAACTCGTGAATTTATCATTCCAACTCACTTCTACAATCCACATTTACATGGACAACTTGTTGAATTAAGTGATTTTATCGGTGGTTGTGGTGCTGGAAGGTTTTACTGTGCATTGGAACCTGACGGTACAATAACACCATGTGTTTTCTTCCCACTTAAAATCGGAAACATAAAAACAGACGATTTTGAAGAACTATGGACTAAAAACCAAGTTTTTTTAGATTTAAGAGACCGTGATAAACTTAAACCTCATTGTGGAGTTTGTGAATACAAATACATCTGTGGTGGATGTAGAGCAAGAGCCTACGGATATTTTGGAGATTATCTAGCACCAGACCCCGGATGTATCAACAACCAAAAAGAATGGGTCAAATTAACAGCAGAAATAAAAGGACAGTAAAGTAAGAGTGAGAAAAGTTTATTTAAGTAGAGTGAAGACTTATAACCTATCTTAACAAGGAAGTGGTCACATGTTTGAAAAAGTTAAAAAAGTAATAGATGAACAGATAAAACCTGCTTTAGAAGTTGAAGGTGGTTTCATAGAACTTGTTAACATTAAGGAAGACGGAACAGTATACGTGAAGATGGGTGGTGCATGTGCAGGTTGTCCTCTCAGCCAACTTACCTTGAAAAATTTCATCGAATCTGTTTTAAAAGACCAGGTTCCAGAAGTAAAAGAAGTAGTTTCAGTTTAAAATTTAAAGGCAAACATTTTTTCTATTTTGTTTTATTGGTAAGAGTTTAAAGACACAATATTCTCCACACATACTACATGTCTCAGATTTTAGTTTAACTCTTTCCCTAATCTTTTTTGCTTTTTCCGGGTCGATTGAAAGTTTATATTGTTTTTCCCAGTTAAGTTCAGCTCTAGCTTTAGCCATTTCTAAATCTATTTTTGCTTTTTTCTCCCCAAGTTTTACCAAATCTGCACAATGAGCTGCAATTTTTGCAGCAATAACACCTTCTCTAACATCTTCTATTGTGGGTAATGCAAGATGTTCAGATGGAGTTACGTAACATAAGAAATCAGCTCCAGCTAAAGCTGCAATTGCCCCTCCAATTGCTCCTACAATATGGTCATAACCAGTTCCTATATCCGTAACTATAGGTCCTAAAACGTAAAACGGTGCCCCTCCACATAGACTTTTTTCTAGAAGAACGTTTGCTTCAACATGGTTAAGTGGTAAATGTCCAGGGCCTTCAACCATCACTTGAACATCAGCATTCCAACATTTATCGACAAGTTTCTTAACGTTTAAAAGTTCCTGAAACTGGAACCAGTCTGATGCATCAGCTATACATCCAGGTCTTAGAGCATCCCCTAAACTTATACAAAAATCATATTTTTTTGCTATATCCAAAACATAATCAAAATTTTCGTAGAAAGGATTTTCTTTTTTGTTTCGAAGAATCCAGCTTGCAAGAAGCGCTCCTCCACGGCTAACTATTCCCGTTATTCTGGGTAGTTTCCCTAGTTTTTCCACTATATTTTTTGTGATTCCCGCATGGATAGTCATAAAATCTATTCCATCTTTTGCGTGTTTTTCAACAACATTTAAAATTTCGTCTTCGGTCATATCTACCACTGACCCATGTTTTTGTACAGATTCAACAGCTGCTTGGTAGATTGGGACACTACCCACAGGAACTTTAACTTCTTTAAGGATTAAGGTTCTTATTTGGTTTAGGTCTCCTGCGGTGCTTAAATCCATGAGAGTATCTGCTCCATACTTTACGGCTGTTCTTGCTTTTTCCAACTCGTAATCCACGTCACAAAATTCGGAAGAAGTACCTATGTTTGCGTTTATCTTTGTAGTTAAACCTTCCCCGATACCTATAACCATAGAATTTTCTCTGACAACGTTTTTTACGATTATAATCTTTCCAGAGGCTATTCTTCTTTTTAAAACTTCAACATCCATAGCTTCCTTTTTTGCAACCGTTAACATTTCTTCTGTTGTTCTACCAAGTTTTGCTTCATTCATTAAGGTCATTTTTTAAGCCTCTCTAAAAACTTAAATATACCCCTCTATAAACTTGTTGACAGCAGAAAAATATACGTGTATCTCCATAAACTTAGTGGTCCCCACATCAACAAAAATTGAAAGGTGAAAAAACAATTTGACATGGCATTCAGACCTCCACAAAAGAAAACCTTCCGGTGGAAGGAAAAAACCATACCGTGGAAGAAGAAAATTTGAGAAGGGTGGACTGCCTACCGAAGTATCGGTTGGTGAACCCTACAGGGTTGTAAGTCGGGTTCGAGGTGGAAACATAAAAGTTCGTTTGTTCTCCACGGATACAGCTCAAGTTTCAGACCCAAAAACGGGAAAAACAAAAACAGCTAAAATCTTAAAGGTTGTAAAAAATCCTGCAAACCCAGAATATAACCGTAGGGGAATAATTACAAAGGGAGCCATAATAGAAACAGAACTTGGTGTTGCAAAAGTTACTTCAAGACCGTCTCAGCATGGTGTTGTTAATGCTGTTCTCTTAACCTAAACATGGTGTAACCTATTTTGAAGAAACTTGGAAACAAATGTATCGTTTGGCCGACTTACTTTGACTCTTCAAAAACACGTGGAGAAGGAAGAAAGATTCCAAAAAGACTTGCCTTAGAGTCTCCAAGGTTGGAAGAAGTTATTGAAGCAGCAAATGCTTTAAAACTTAATCCTAAACCAAACTGGGAAGCAAAGTATCCAAGGTCTTGGTGGCAGAAATCTGGTTATGTAATTCTAGATAAACCGCTTCCAAAAAGTAAAATTTTAAACTTATTGGCTGAAAAAATGGTTGAAATAAGAAAACAAAAAAGAATTTTTACTAGAAAAGTTTAAATGTCATTTTATTTTTGGTATTCGTTGTAGTAATTTTTAGTGTAAGGGGAAACAGATGCTTTGAAAAAGCTTGGAAAAATTCTTCATATTTCGACTCTAACTGGAAACCTCATAGTAAAATCCAGTCGTCAACCAAAAATTGGAACAAAAGTTTTTAACGGAGAATTCAAGGAAGTCGGTGTAGTTTTTGACGTTTTTGGACCTGTTTCATCCCCTTACATTTCGGTAAAACCAACTTCAAACTATAGGAAAATAGGTAAAACGTTATTCTTTTTGGATGAAGAAAAAAGAAGAAAATAAGAGGGGTTGTGAACCCTGGCAAGAAAAGCTTCTTCAGCCGTAACAAAGTCTAAACGAAGAGTTTGTCCTGAATGTGGAGCTTCAAGGTTGATGAACGACTATGACCAAGGAGAACTTGTGTGTATGAATTGTGGTTATGTGATCGATGATAAAATAGCAGACACTGGACCCGAATGGAGAGCCTTCAACAATGAGCAAAGAGCCAAAAGAACTAGGGTTGGTGCTCCCTTAACCTATACAATTCATGACAAAGGTTTATCCACACTTATAGATTGGCATAACCAAGATACTTATGGTAAAAATCTTCTTCCAGTTCAAGCAAACCAGGTTTTTATGCTTAGAAAATGGCAAAGAAGAGTTCGTGTAGCAGATGCATCTGAACGAAATCTTGCTTTTGCATTGTCTGAGATGAGTAAAATTTCTTCAGCTTTAAACCTTCCAAAAAACATACTTGAAACAGCAGCAGTTTTCTACAGAAAAGCTGTTAAAAAACATTTGATAAGAGGAAGGTCTATTCAAGGTGTTGCTGCAGCAGCCATCTATATGTCTTGTAGAAAATGTAATGTTCCCCGAACTTTGGATGAGATTGCTCAAGTTACCTATGTTGGGAAAAAGGAAATCGGAAGATGTTACAGGTTTCTAGCCAAAGAATTGGATGAATTTATTCCTCCTGTTTTTCCATCTAAATATATTTCTAAGTTCTCCAACCAACTTGTTGTTGCAGGAAAAGCCGAAAACGTTGCAGCTTTGATTATCGAGATAGCAAAAAACCTACGTTTAACAAGTGGTAGAGGACCGACTGGAATAGCTGCTGCAGCAACCTATATTGCTTCCATTCTGGCTGGAGAGAGAAAAACTCAGAGAGAAGTTGCAACTGTTGCAAATGTGACCGAAGTAACCATAAGGAACAGGTACAAGGAGCTTATGGATAAGCTAGAAATAAGGGTCAAAGTGTAACCCTCAACTTCACCTTCCAAACACTTTTTTAATGTGCTAAGATTTAATCTGTATGCTTTTATACCGTTCCATCAAACTATAGTTTTGAGTAACCATGAGTTTAAAAGATATATTCAGCTTAACCTTGCCTCAACAGAAGATAGCTGTATCATGGTTCAACGATTACTCAGGTGTAGTCATAAAATCACCAAATACAACCATAATTTTTGACCCTGTAAATATAAGACCGGAAGAAATTTCCCAAGTAAACATAATAGTCGTTACCCATGAGCATTACGACCATTTTGAAGCTGAACTGGTAAAAGAAATTCAGAAAAAGACAAATGCTGTCATTGTTACGACACCTTATGTTGCATCCCAACTTAAAAATGTTCCAACAGCTTCCATCAAACAGTTAAAGATAGGTGAAAGTATAACCTTTGGTGAAGTAAGACTTAATGCTGAACGTTCAAACCATCCTGGAAATCAACCTCTAAGCTTTATGGTAACCATGGAAAACGGTTTAAAGATTTATCATTCAAGTGACAGTAGACCTTACCCAGAAATGAAAAGTTTGGGAGAAAAATACAAGCCAGACCTTGCATTCTGTACTGTTGGTATTGCACCAGGGGCTTCTCCAATGAGTGGTGTTGAAATTGCAAAACTTGTAAAACCAAAAGTTGCAATCCCGTATCACACCGACGAGCCAAAACAACTACAAATGTTTGCTGAACTTTTAAAAAAGGAAGAACCTACCATAAAGGTTAAGGTTCTTAAAAAGTTAGAAGTTTATCAGTATCCTGATTAGGTTAAAGGTTTGTAGTTTCCTTTAACTTCTTCTAAGATACGTTGGGTAGCTGTTTTTGGGTTTGTTGAATTGTAAATTGCACTACCAACTATCACGATATCCACTCCACAAGAAGCTATTTCCTTTGCTGTTCCTTCCCTTATCCCACCAGCCACAGCTAAAGGAAACTTTTGAGCTTTTTTTCTAGCTTCCAATATCAAACTTTTCTGGTCATAGATTCCCCTTGTTTTCATTTGTTCACTGATACCTCTATGAAGACAAAACACAACCCATTTTTCCTTATCCTTTAATTCTCTACTCAATTCTTCAAGCCTAGTTAGGGGGTCTTCACAGTCTATCAGGTCGATAAGAATTGCTTTATCTCCTCTTATGGCTTCACCCAATGCTTCGTTTATCTTATGGTTACCTCCCATCCCCAATACGGCTACAATGTCTGCTCCTGCCCTAATAGCTATTCGTGCTTCTAATCCACCTACATCTGCGATTTTCATATCCGCTACGATTATTGCTTCAGGTGCAACCTTTCTTAAAGCAGGAATAAGTTTATCCACTCCATGTCTTTTAATTGCTGGTGTTCCTGCTTCTATAATCCTTGCACCACCTTTATAGGTTTCTTTTGCGATTCGTGTAATCGTCTTAATATCTGCATCCATGTCCAACGCAACTTGAACCTGTGGAAACCTAAGACGCATAAGAGGAGTAACAACAATTTCGCCTTTTTGGATATAGTCAGGTCTACGATTTTTTGGAAGGTCTGATGGAATTCCATCGGTCCATTTTCGTTTCTCATAATATTCTTGAAGTAACCTAGTTAGGTTTACACCAAATCTTTTGGGTAAACTGTCATCCTTTGAAGTAAAACCTTCCCTAACATTAAAAAGTCTCTCAACATTGTAGATTCTTTCTCCAATTTCATGTAGAATTTCATTTGTGAACTTAAACCCTGTTATTGCACTTAAAATTTTAGCAAGGTCATCCAATTCAAATTCAAGTTTTGTGAAAAGTGCTAATCCATGATATTTACAAACTATTGCACTATCATAAACAGCATAACTATCCTGCATTTTTTTTACAAGTTCTGCTTTCCCTTCTTCCATGGAAGGGTCAACATATTCTGGGTCACTCAATATTTCAGGAGCTATCGTATAGGCTCGAAGATGACAACCACCTCGGTTTGAAGTAGCATAGGCCAATGCTATACCCTTAGCCCCTCGAGGGTCATAGGCCGGAAGCTCCAAACCTTTAACCTGTGCTGCTTCTTTTCCAAATTTTTCAACTACCTGTTTTACACCTCTGGAAAAAATAGACCTGTTGTAAGCTATTTCTTCCACCAGTTTTTTTGCTTCTTCAAAATTTGAGATGTAACCAACAGAACGTGCATATCCAAGTATGTTTCCAATGGAAATGGTATCTATACCAAGTTCATCACAAAGGATGGATAAAGGTAGGATCTCTTTTTCATAATCGTAGAATCCAGAGTTGGGTCCCAACATAACTATGCTTTCATACTCTGGACCCTTAACAATGTTGTTTCCAACCTTAACCTTTCTACCACAAGCTGTAGGACATAGATAACAACCTTTTCTTCCAACAAAAAACTTCTCCCTTATGGTTTCACCTGAAAACATATCCGCTTCTTCAAAGGTTAAGGCTTCTCCCGAAAAATCGTTCTTGGGTAAGATTCCAGCACTTCTAATCCGATGAACTATCCCTGCCGTTCCAAACCTAGCAAAATTTCCATCCTTACCCGTTATTGGGTCGTTTTCAACAGTAAACCTGATTTTTCTTAGAAGAATCTTGTATGTTTCCCTATCAATTATATTGAATGTTTTCTGACCACCCACAACAACCGCCTTTAACTTTTTGGAACCCATAACCGCACCTAACCCACCCCTACCAGCTGCACGTGTATCTGACATTAAGTTTGCAAGATACACCAGATTTTCTCCAGCTGGACCTATGACAACAACACCAAAGTTTCCATGTTTTCTCTTAAGAAAAGCTTCAGTTTGTGATGTAGTTTTTCCCCAAATGAAGGAAGCTTCTTCCAAACATGCTTTTCCATCATTCACCACAAGATACACTGGTTTCTCGGATTTTCCTTCAATTATAATTCCATCAAAACCAGATTTTTTTAAGTAAACTCCAAAAGAACCACCCATAGAAGAATCAAAAATGGTTCCCGTCAGAGGTGATTTAGAGCTTACAGATATTCTTCCTGAACCTGGAAACTCCGTACCTGTAAGGGGGCCACTCATAAAAATAATTTTGTTTTCTTCATGTAGGGGATCAACTTTTGGTTTAAGTTCATCATAAAGAATTTTTGTAGCATACCCCCTACCACCCAAAAAATTGTAAAGACATTCTTCATCAAGGCTTTCTTCCCAAATTTTTCCGGTTGATAAGTTCACCCTAAGAATCTGTCCCATGTAACCTCCTAAACGAGTCATTGTACCTCCTCGTAAAATTTACTTCAAAAAATTATTTAAATTAACTTACCAAAAACCTAAAACTACCAAACCCTAAAATTTAGTCATCAACCAGATAACAACATTAGAAAAAACATTAACAAAAAATCCCTGTAGGTTGATGCGGCCGCCGGGATTTGAACCCGGGTTAGGGGCTTGGAGGGC
>CAZNLG010000029.1:0-2360 GCA_964573765.1 uncultured Candidatus Bathyarchaeia archaeon
GCTTAGCAGAGGTGAGCGTAAAGCTCAACAGTGAAGCTAAGTGTTAGTCATTCGGGCGACAAACCCCGAAACAGCCACAAATTTTTATTTAAACATTTTTGAAATGGTTTGTTTTAGGGGTAAAGATTAAGTTAACAGTCTACCCTAATTTTTGTTGGTTAAACTGTTGGGGGAAGATGTAAACCTTGGATTTAGAAGAAAGAGTAAGGTTGGTTGAGAGAAATCTAGAAGAAATTGTAACTCGTCAGGAGCTCCGTCAACTTTTGGAGTGTGAAGAAAAGCCTCGGGCTTACTGGGGTTTTGAACCTTCTGGATAGCGGTTGAACCTGTAAAAGGGTTCACCGCCCAGACTAATGCATATCGGGACGGGGCTTGTTTGTGGTTACAAGATTTTAGATATGGTTGAAGCTAAATTTGACTTTATAATTCTTTTAGCAGATTGGCATGCTTGGATAAACAACAAATTTGGTGGAGACATGGAAACAATAAGACTTTGTGGAGAATATTTTGTTGAAGCCTTTTCAGCCATAGGTTTAACCAAGGACAAAGTAAAATATATCTGGGCTTCAGAACTTGTGGAAAATCCAGAGTATTGGGAAACAGTTATAAGGGTTGCTAAAAAAGCAAACCTTTCAAGGATTGTTCGTTGTCTTCCCATCATGGGTAGAGAATTAAAACAAACAGATGTAGAAACAGCCTATCTGTTCTATCCATGTATGCAGGTTGCAGATATTTTTGAAATGAAACTTGACTGTGTATGTGCAGGGATCGACCAACGTAAGGCACACATGTTAGCTAGGGATGTTGCCGAGAAAATGTCGATAAAAAAACCAGTTTGTCTTCACACCCACTTACTTCTAGGTTTGGAAGGTTTCTCAACGGAAAGAAAAACAGTTTACGATGAGAATGAGACGATAAGTCTTCAAATAGGGACAAAAATGTCAAAAAGCAAACCTGAAACCTGTATCTTTATTCATGACTCACCAGAAGAGATTAGGGGTAAGATAGCTGAAGCTTATTGTCCACCAAAACAAACAACAGGAAATCCCGTGTTGGAAATTGCAAAATATGTTGTATTTGAGAAGCAAAAAACATTGTTTATTGATAGAAAACAAAAGTATGGTGGTCCTGTTGAGTTTTCAAGTTTTGAAGAACTTGAAAAAGCTTACGGTGAAGGTAAACTTCATCCTTTGGACTTAAAGAATGGTGTTGCTGAAGCCTTAATAAAGATACTGGAACCCGTTAGGAATTATTTTAAGGGTAAGGAAGAACTTGTAAAAAAGATTAGAAAACTTTAACCCGTAGGAAACAAAATGGGAAAAGCTGTTTTTCTAACAGGAAAACCGGGAATCGGAAAAACAACCGTTCTAAAAAGGGTAGTTTTGGCTTTGAAGGAGAAGGGTTACAATGTGGGAGGGATGATTACATCTGAAGTTAGGGAGAAAGGGGAAAGAATTGGATTTGAAATCACAGATTTGCTGACGGGTCAAAAAGGTTTTTTAGCAAAGTTACATGGTGAAGGCCCACGACTTGGAAAATACAGAGTTAATCTTAAAGACTTAGTGGATGTGGGTGTAAATGCGGTTAAACTAGCTTTGGAGAAAAGTGACATTGTTGTTGTGGATGAAGTTGGACCCATGGAGCTTTTTTCGGAAGAATTTAAAAGGGTTGTAGATGAAGCTTTGAAAAGTGACAAACCTTTAATTGGGGTTATCCATTACAGAGCAAAAGACCCCCTGATCGAGAAAGTAAAAAAATCGAAAAATGTAACTGTATTGGAAGTTACAATTGAGAATAGGGACAACCTCCCCAAGACTGTAGTGGAGATTTTACTTAAAAGATTTTAAGATTTAAGGGTTTTATCCAAGTTTGGTGAGGGCTTTTTCCACGATTTTTTCTGTTTTTAAGTACTCTTTAAGCAGTTTTTTACCCATTTTTGTAAGTTTTGCTCCTCCACCACCAGACCCACCAACCTTTGTTTGAACTACTGGTTCACCGACCATTTGCTCCATTTTTACAAGGTAACCCCAAATATACCTGTAGGACATTCCAACTTTTTTTGCTGCTTTTGAAATTGAACCTTCGCTTTCTATGGCTTGAAGAATCTTTGCTCCACCCTTACCCACAACAGGTTTTCCGTTAACTTCGATCCAAACTTTAAAAGAAGGATGTAGTTTCTTTGTCAAATTTTCATTCCCAGAAATGGTTTATCCAAGTTTAGTTTATTACGGTTTCTTTCTTCACTAAGGGTTTAAAAGATAAGATTGATAAGCAAAAATATAGTTGCAACAAACATTCCAACAGCAACAATTTTTACACCCTGAAGAAAAATGTTTTCACTAGAAATTTTTCAAAGAAAA
>CAZNLG010000029.1:2370-5822 GCA_964573765.1 uncultured Candidatus Bathyarchaeia archaeon
AAGAATAAAAAGCATAAGAAGAATTAAGGCTATGGAAACGTAGAATCCTGTTTCAAAGTTTAGGATTCCAAGATAAACCAAAAAGAAGGGAGTAATAGCCGTTAAAGTAACGATGGAAGGAGAAATCCCATCTACAAAAGCTATCCATAAAGTTGCTATTTTTGAAGCCTTTTCCAGCAGGGTGTTTTTAAGGTTCATAAACATGGCAGTTTCCAAATCTTTTAAAGCTCTGGTTCGTTCAGCCTTTTCAGCCATGTAAGCTCCCCAAAAACCGGAGATTCCCATAGCCAAACATGCACCAAGACAAGCAGCTATAATCACTTGGGGGTCTCTAACACCGATCACGTAGGAACCCATACTTATACCCAGAAACGTTAAGGCTCCGTCAAAAGCATTCAACACAAAATATCTTCTAGCTATACTTCCTACTCCAGCAGCGGTGATGTAATGTTTAGATTCTCGGTAAAAATTTTTTAGACTGTTAAACTTTTTTTTGGGCAATATTACGTCCTTGTTAAAACTTCTTTATCTTACATTAAGTAAGTTTTCTTTAGGGAAATATTAATAGGTATCGTTAAATTTGAGGGATAGACATTAAATAAAAATGTAGGAGGGAAACCAAAATCCATGGCTGTCTCCATAAGAAGACTTGTTTTGGATTCCCTAAAACCTAGGGAAACTTCTGTTATAGACCTTTCAAGAGCCATCTGTCAGGTTACTGGAATAGAAGAAGTTGATATAACCGTTACTGAAGTTGATGTAAGAACTGAAACCATCAGGCTTACAATAAGGGGGCCAAACATAAACTATGAAGACCTTTCAAAAGTTATGAGTGAACATGGAGTAGCCATAAGAAGTATTGATGAAATAAACGTAAGCAGAACAAAAGTCTCTCCACAAAAATAAGATTGGAGGGAAAGGAGTATGGGAAAAGTCATTGTTTGTACAACCGAAAATGTTCCAGGTAGAGAAGTGGAAGAAACTTTAGGGATTGTTTTTGCTTCGGTTGCTATGGCTAGATGGTTTGGTGCAGATATCTTTGCTGGTTTTAGAGATATTTTTGGTGGAAGGGTTAAAGAATATGAGAAACTTATGCAAGATGCAACAAAAGAAGCTTTTAAAAAACTTGCTGAAGAAGCTGAAAAGGTCGGTGCAAATGCTGTTGTAGGGGTAAGAATGTTTTCACCAGAGATTGGTGGAGAAAGAAAGATGGGAGAAGTTGTAGCGTACGGGACTGCTGTAAAACTTAAGACTTAAAATTTTTAAGATTTCGTTACCTATTTTTTGGTAGCAACTCATTTATACTTAAGTTGTTTAATTATTTTTGAGTGAACATGAAAACATATGAAGTTGCGGGTTGTGCAGCTTTAGCGGCTATTTCGGCTGCTTTTCAGATAGTACATGTTGGGTATCCTACACCTTGGGGTATGTGGCTTGATGTGGTAACTATACCTTGGATTTTAGCTTTTTTCCTCTACTGTTTAAAGGGTTCATTGGTTGTTTCGGTTTTGGGTGCTCTTATAATTACACTTGTTGCTCCTTCCACTTGGCTTGGTGCAAGTATGAAGTGGCTTGCTACGTTACCTATGTGGCTTATGCTTGGGGTTTGGTGTAAAGTTTTTAGGCTTAAACTTAAAGATTTTGGTAGACTTAAGGTTCTTTTACCATGTCTTGCAGTTGCTATCGTGATTAGGGGTTTGATAATGATTCCAGCTTGGTGTGCTGCTTTACCTTTATGGCTTGGTTGGTCCTTTGAACAAGCAACAAATTTTGCTCTTAGTATATGGTACATAATATTTGGTCTTAACGGTGTTCAGGGGCTTATAGATGTCTTAGGTGCATGGTTGATAATGTTTAAGTTTAGGTTAACAAGGTTTGCAACATGGGAATAATCGTAAAAAATCTAAGTTTCTCTTATCCGGGTAGTGACAAAAAGATATTGGATGGAATAAGTTTTACAGTTGAAGATGGGGGATTTGTAGGTGTAGTTGGACCTACCAGTTCAGGTAAAACAACCCTTGCCTATTGTTTAAACGGGTTGATACCCAACTCTATTCGAGGAAATTTTTCCGGAGAAGTTTATGTTGATGGAATACTAACAACCAAAAGTAAAGTTTCTGATTTAGCTAAAAAGGTTGGACTTGTTTTTCAAGACCCAGACTGGCAACTGTTTAGTTTAACGGTAAAAGATGAAGTTTCCTTTGGATTAAAAAACTTAAAAATGGATAGAATCGAAGAAAGGGTGAAAGAAGCATTAGAAATTGTAGGTTTACATGGTTTTGAAGAAAGAGAACCCTACAGACTTTCCCAAGGACAAAAACAGATGCTTTGTATAGCATGTGTCATAGCCATGCAACCTAAAACTATCGTCTTGGACGAACCAACTTCAAACTTGGACTATAAACATACAAAAAACATCTACAATCTACTTAAGAAACTCAACAAAGAAGGAAAAACCATAATCATCATTGAACATGATACAGACCTTCTGGCTGAGTATGCTGAAAGAATCCTTGTTTTAAGTGAAGGAAAACTTTTAAGAAACGGCTCGAAAAAGGAAGTTTTCTCTGAGAAAGACTTTTTGGAAAAACTTGGAATAAAAGTTCCAAGGGTTGAGTTTTAGTTGAATCCCAAACTTAAACTAGCTCTTGTTGTTTTAGTTTCAACCTTAAGTCTTATTTTTGGTGGAAACTTAGTTTACATGCTTCCGGTTTTTCTTTTTGTTGTAGCGTTGATTTTTTTGTTTAGAATTTACCGAAAAATTCTGGACTGGTTAAAGTTTATGGTGAGTATTTGTTTGGTTATCATCCTTATTCAAAGTTTTACCTATTCTGGTTTAGGATTTACTTTTACAGGTTTGTTTTATGGCTTAATTTTTTCACTTAGATTTTTAACTCTTATCTTACTTATCTTTATTTTTGTTCATACAACACCAACTAAACAACTTGTTGAAGCCTTTGATTTCCTTCCTCACCAATTTTCTTTTATGCTTATGCTTTCCTTGAGTCTTCTTCCAAAGGTTGGAGATGAAACCAAAACCATCGTTAACGCTCAAAAAGCTAGAGGTCTAAACTTTAAAACCCTTAACGTGTTTAAAGTTTACCTACCCATTTTAGTCCCTCTTTTCTCCAGAACTCTTGAAAAATCCCAACAGTTAGCATTAGCAATGCAAACAAGAGGCTATGAATAGTCCCTTCAGATGTTCTTTATGGTTTAAAAAACATTTGTATCAGCGTGGGAGTTAGAAAGACTTCAATAAATGCAGCTGTTAAAAGCATGGGTAAAACAAATGAAAGATAAATCCTTAATCCGTTTCCAAGTTCTTCTCTTAAGCTACCCTTACCCATAAACTTACTTACAACAGTTAAACCTACCTTTATACCTAAAGCGGAACTTAAAAAAACAGCTGAAAGTTCAAGAACTCCATGGGGAAATGTTGCTGCAAAAAAGTA
>CAZNLG010000029.1:5832-11961 GCA_964573765.1 uncultured Candidatus Bathyarchaeia archaeon
AAAGTAGAGAATCCATTTTTGACCAACTTTAACCATAGTCTCATAAGCCACAACCCCCACAATAAAACCGTTAAACATAACAAAAATCAATGGTGGTAACGCTAAGAAAACTCCTAAAGGAATTATGATAAAACTTTTCAATGCATTGTTAAAGAAAATTAGTATGGTAAGTGAAATAGGATTAAGTTTTAACAGTTCTTTTCCATAAGTTTCCCTGAGAAAAGTAGGGATGTAAGTATATTTCTCACCGTTAAGATATCCTAAAACCGAAGAAATAACAAACAAAACCAAAACAAAGAGAAAAAGATTTTTGATGGAAAATATATCTTCAGACTTCAATTTTTTCACAATCCTTACTTACAATTCAAACATATGTAAACCTAAAAGATGAAGATTTCCCACATGAACTTTTTTAAGATGTTTTTTAGCTGCTTCATAACAAAGCTTTACCTGTTTAAGGGGTGTAACAGGAAGGTCACACATCATAAAGTCTGGGTGAAAAACTAGAAGAGAATAAGGTATCTCCGGGTTTAGTTCTGCAATAAATTTTGCTATTCCTTCAACTTCTTCATGGTCAACATAACCAGGTACAAGAAGGGTTGTTGCCGTAAGCATGGGAACTTCTGAACGTTTACTGTAAAACTCTCTTGCAACCATCTCAAAGTTTTCGTAAGCTCTACGGTTTATGGTTCCACTTAAAGCATAACTTAGGTTTGGATTAAAAGCTTTAAGGTCAAATTTAAGGTTTCCACCACTTTCAAAAGCTAACTCTGCAGCTTCTCGAACAAGTTTTGGATGACCACAACCATTCCACTCAAAACATATCCTGATAATTCTACCCTTGTTTTCTTCAAGGATTTTTTTGGAAGCCTTAAGAGCAAAAGGTAGTTGAGGCTCCGGTGAACCACCAAAAAAACATATACAACTATATTTTGGGTTTGAAGAAACCTTTTTTGTAAAATCTTCAAGACTAACCTTCCATTTGATGTCTATGTCTTTATGACTTGCATTTTGACAGAAAAGACAGTTAAAATTACATCCGTAGAAAAAAACTGCAAGGTTTAGGTAACCAGTTTCCGGTCTTGGTTTATAAGCATACCTTGGATAACCCAAACCTGTACCTGCTGGACAAAACCATGCAGCACAACAGTTTGTTACATGAGGGTCTTGGTAGGCATATAAAATTCCCTGGTTTGGGTTTGTAAGGCTTTCAAGTTTTCCGTTCACGTTTTTTCTAAGTCCACAAAAACCTTTTTCCCCAACACCAATTACACATTCGTTTGAACAAAGATTACAGGGAATCCCACCTAGTGTTTTGGGTGGCTCGACAGGTAAACCTAGTCTGATTCTACTTAACCTGTGAGCATTTTTAAGATGGGGGAGTGCTTTTTCAAACTTCCATCTAATACAATCAACACAAACACCCAATATTTCAGCTATGGTTTCCGATTTCTTACCACAAACTTTACATGTTTTTTCCTTAACACCCACAAAAATTGAAGACAAATCTGTTTCGATAAAAATGTTAACCCGGTATCTTAAATAGACTATGTTTTCTAAAATATTAAAGAAGCTAAACCCCCAAAAGGAGTGTGGGTTAAACGGTACAAATGGAAGTCCTTCAAAGACTTAACCTTCTTGGGTGTATACAATGTGGTGTTTGTACAGGTTCATGTCCAATATCCTTAAAATCCGGTTTTAACGTAAGGAAGCTTGTACGTGAAACTCTTCTTTACAAAAACCTACCTGAACATGAAGAAGATGTAATTTGGGGTTGTACCACCTGTTCCACATGTGAAGTTCGATGTCCAAGAGAAATAAAACCTTTTGAATTGGTTGTGGACATTCGAAGTATGCTTGTGGAAGGAGGCGTTATCCCTCCAACCATCAGGGATGCCTTGGAAAGCGTATATAAACATGGAAATCCTTGGGGTAGAATTAGGAGTAAAAGGTCTGAGTGGGCTGAAGGGTTAAACGTTAAACAAGCTTCTGAAGGAGAAAAAATAAGTTTACTTTATTTTGTGGGATGTACTCCTGCATACGATAACCGTATCCAAAACGTGGCTAGGGCTCTCATAAAAATATTCGAGAAAACAGGTACTGATTTCAGAACTCTTGGAAACAATGAAAACTGTTGTGGAAGTGAAGTCTACGGTATAGGTGAAAAAGGTCTTTTTGAACTTTTGGTCGAAGAAAACCTAAACCTTTTTAATCGATACGACATTAAACTTATGGTTACAACTTCTCCACACTGTTACAACATATTTAAAAACAAGTACAATGGACTAAAATTTGAAGTTCAACATTACACCCAATACATTGCAAAAATGATTGAAAAAGGAAAACTTAAGTTTTCAAAGAAAAGGGAAGAAACGGTAACCTATCATGACCCATGTTTCTTGGGAAAGAAAAACGGTATCTATGAAGAACCCCGACTGGTCATTGAAAACATACCTGGTGTAAAATTTGTTGAGATGGAAAGGTCAAAGTCACAAAGTCTTTGTTGTGAAGGTGGTGGGGGAAGAATGTGGTTTGACTTTTCTGGTGAACGTTTATCTGAAGTACGTGTAAAGGAAGCAGTTCAAACAGGGGCTAGCATACTTTTAACTTCCTGTCCCTTCTGTCTTTTGAATCTTGAAGATGCTGTTAAAACAACGGGTATGGAAGAAACTATTAAGATTATGGATATTGCAGAGTTTATTGCTGAGGTGTTTTAAGTTAAAATTTTGTTTACAAGTTTAGCAAAATATATTAATCGAAGAACCAAAATATGTAAAATTGGAATTAGGTTAGGTTAAAATGAACATAATTGTTTGTGTTAAACATGTTCCAGATACCGCTGAAGCAGAAGTAGTCATAGATAACAGTGGAAAAGACATAAAAAAAGAGAACCTTGTGTTTGACATCAACGAATGGGACAATTATGCTTTGGAAGAAGCTCTTCTTTTAAAAGAAAAACATGGTGGAATGGTGACTGTTCTTACCGTTGGTTCTGAAGCTGCAAATGAAACATTAAGAAAATGTTTGGCTAAAGGTGCAGATGAAGCATTTAGGTTAGATGATGAAGCATTTAAAAGGTCAGATGGATATGTGATAGCAAAAATCCTCTACAGTGCAATTAAGAACATGAAATATGATTTAATCTTAACCGGTGTTCAAGCAAGTGATGATGGTTATGCTCAAGTTGGTGTAACCTTAGCTGAGATGCTTGGAATTCAACATGCTTCCATGGTTAAAAAGGTTGAAGTTAAGAATGGTTTTGTTAGAGTTCATAGAGAACTTGAAGGTGGTCTTGAAGAAGTTGTTGAAGTTAAACTACCAGCAGTTCTTACCATTCAAACAGGAATAAATGAGCCAAGGTACGTTTCAATTGCCGGTATCAGAAGAGCAGCAAGAAAAGAGATAAAGGTTTTGGGTTTAGCAGAGTTAGGTTTAAAAAAGGAAGAAGTCGGAGAAGCTGGTTCTCCTACAAGATTGGAAAGATTGTTCGTTCCTGAAGCTACAAAGAAAACCGAGATTCTAACCGGAGACCCATCAACGGTAGCCACAAAACTTTCCGAGATTTTAAAGGAGAAAGGGGTGTTGGGTTAGTGAAAGAAATATTTGTTTTAGCAGAACATAGAAAAGGAGAGCTTAGGGATATAACGTTTGAACTCTTAAGCTTAGGTAGAAAACTTGTAGAAAAACTTGATGGAAATCTTGTTTCAGCTGTGTTAGGTTTTGGGGTTAAAGATTTTACGGATAAAATTGCACGTTATGCTGAACAGGTTTTGGTTGTTGAAGATGAAAAACTAAAGGAGTTTAATTCTGAAGCCTACCAGAAGGTTTTAACGAACATTTTGGAAGAGCGTAAACCATTCTTGATTTTATTGGGACATACTTCCTACGGTATGGAACTTGCTCCCAGTCTTTCAACAGCATTAAACATACCTTTAACCACGGATTGTATTGGTTTAGATTTTAAAGATGGAAAGTTACAGGTAATTCGTCAGATGTATGGTGGAAAAGTAAATGCAGAAGTTTCTTTCTCAGAAGCTGAAAGCTACATGGTAACGGTTCGTTCCGGAGCTTTTCCTGTGGAAGAACCAAAAATAACAAGTGGAAAGATTATTGTTGTACCTTCACATTTAACAGAAGAAGACCTTGCACCCAAAAGGTTTGTTGAATATATTGAAGAAGCTAAAGGTGAAGTTGACATCACTTCAGCTGACATCATAGTTTCGGTTGGACGGGGAATCAAAGATGCCAAAAACATACCGTTAGTTGAAGGTTTAGCTAAAGCTTTAGGCGGGGTTCTTGCCAGTACACGTCCTATTGTGGATAAAGGTTGGCTTCCAAAAGACAGACAGGTAGGACTTTCAGGTAAAACTGTAAAACCTAAACTCTACATTGCAGTTGGTGTAAGTGGTTCCTTTCAACATCTAGCAGGAATAAAAGGTTCAGGTATCTTAATTGCGATAAACAAGGACCCAAAAGCTCCAATTTTTCGTGTAGCTGATTATGGAATTGTAGATGACCTGTTTAAAGTTGTTCCAGTGTTAAAAGAGAAAATAATTGAACTTAAACAAAAAATCTAAAGCAAACTATCTTTTAAGTTTTATAATTCTTCCCCAACCTTCTATCTTACCTGTTTCCACGTTTATCCATAAAGTAAACTCCATGTTAACTTCGGTTTCCATACTTTTAACAACCAGCAGTCGTCTCATCTTAAAAACACAAACATCCCAAAAAGGTTGGTTAACATAGTCATGTCCACGAACTTCCAATGTACTGTTTTCTTTCATGAAAAAATCTTTTTTTGTATCAGTTACTCCGGAAACACCTTCCTTTGAAACAATCAACATTGTTTTGAGTCTGCTTAAACGTATGTTTCCATCATCAAAAAACTTTTTTTCTGACAATACATAAACACCTTAACACGTAAAAGAAAGTTAGGACGGGAATAAAGTTAAAGTTTTTGGAGAAAACTGTTAAGTTAGGGATGTTTTAATTTAAATTCAGATGGTGAAAAAAGTTTATGGGTAAAGTTACAGGTTTTGTTTACAGTGAAGCATACCTAAAATATGACTTTGGTCCAACCCATCCGTTTAAACCCATAAGAGAAAAATACACCTTAGATTTGTTAAAAGAGTTGGAAGTTTTTGATGAGAAAGCAAAATACTATGAAGCAAGGATGGCTTCAGAAGAAGAACTTACACTGGTACATTCAAAAAGTTATGTAGATTTTGTTAAAAAAATGAGTGAAAAAGGTTATGGTTTACTTGATTATGGTGATACTCCTGCAACAAAAGGAATCTATGAAGCTGCATGTTTTAGAGTAGGAGGCTCCTTAGTTGGTGCTGATTTGATAATGAAAGGGGAAGCCGTCCATGCGTTTAATCCTGGTGGGGGACTTCACCATGCAAAAGAAGGTAGTGCGGCTGGTTTTTGTGTTTTTAACGATATAGCTGTAACTATTAGGTATCTTCAAAAACGTTATGGTCTTAAAAGAATAGCGGTTGTGGATATAGATGGGCATCATGGAGATGGAACTCAACAAATTTTCTACAGTGAACCTATCTTAACAATTTCATTTCATAGGTATGGATTACTTTTCTATCCTGGTACTGGAAGTGTAAATGAGATAGGTATTCATGAAGGTAAAGGTTATAGTGTAAACGTTCCATTACCAGCAGGAACTTTTGATGAAGCATATCTTTACGCTTTTCATGAAATAGTTCCACCTTTACTTAGAAGCTACAAACCAGAAATAATCATAAACCAATTTGGAGTGGATAGTCATTATGAAGACCCCTTGGTGGGTTTAGCTTTAACAACCGATGCATACAGAGAAATAGCTCAAACTATGCATAAGTTAGCTCATGAAATCTCCGATGGACGTTATCTGATATTGGGTGGTGGAGGTTATGAACCTAGAAATGTGTCAAGATGTTGGGCAGTTATGTTTACTACCGTTTCCGAAGTAACACCAAAAAACCAAGAAAAATACAGAGAACTTTTTGACAAGAAAAAACCAGAAAAAAATGAGCAGATATTTAAAAAGGTAAAGGAAACGGTTGAAGAGTTAAAAAGAAACATCTTCCCGATCCATAACCTTTAAGAGATGAAAAAATGAAAAAAACCCCAACT
>CAZNLG010000030.1:0-11958 GCA_964573765.1 uncultured Candidatus Bathyarchaeia archaeon
AGTTGGAAGAAAAAGTTGTTATTGGAATCACAGGATTACCTGGTTCAGGTAAATCCACAATCGCCCGAATAGCAAAAAAGTTAGGTTATCCTGTGGTTGTGATGGGTGATTTTCTTCGAGAAGAAGCAAAAAAGAGAGGTATGAAGCTCACCGCTGAAAACCTAGGAAAACTAATGTTTCAGATAAGGAAGGAGAAAGGTTCTGATGTCATAGCAAAAATGACAGTTGAAGCCATTAAAAAAATTAACAATCCAGTTGTTTTGATAGACGGGATAAGAAGTCTTGAAGAAGTTGAAGAATTTAAAAGAAATTTTAAGGATTTCAGATTGGTGGCTGTTAAAGCCCGGGAAGAACTTAGGTTTAAAAGAATTTCCAGAAGACTTAGGAGTGATGACATAAAAGTATGGAAAAAGTTTAAGGAAAGGGATAAACATGAACTTGAAGTTGGGGTTGGTAAGGTAATAGAAACGGCAGACCAAACCATCCATAACAATGGAACCCTTAAAGAGTTTAAGAATAAGATAAGAAAATTTCTGGAGGAGATAAATCTTGAAGTTTCATTTAAAAGGAGAAGTTAAAGTTTATCCAACCGAAGACCCAGAAAAAGTAAGAACAGCAGTTGAAAATCTTTTTTCATCCGTAAAAATTAGCTTGGAAGAAGAAGATAACATTCAAACGCTTATCTTTGAATCAAAGAAGATGGAAAGTCTTTCAAAGATAAAGGCAATCCTACGACAGGACCAAATTAGAGATGCGGTAAGAAAGTTTTTAAATGAAAAAATTGAAGGAGAAAAAATCGGATTTTATCTTAACAAGCAGGTAGCTTATGCTGGTCATGTCTCTCTTTGTGAACCTTTTGGAGAGTCTCCACTTGGCCCTATTAAGGTTGAGATAGAATGTAAAGACCCCAAAAAATTGGTTGATTGGCTTTCTCCAAGTAGTCAACAAGAGTACGGATGAACAATCAAAAGGTTTGGGAGAATGAAAATCGGACTTTCTTCTCTCTACCTTACAACAGAATCCTTCAAAAAACTTGTTGAAGACTTGAATTCTTATGGTGAATCATGTAAAGTTTGGGAAATTGTTGATGAAGCGGTACTTAGACTTAACAGAAGAAAAGTTGAAGTCCTAAAAGAACTCCAAAAATCTTTTTCGTTTGAATATAGTCTTCATACACCTTTTTGTGACATAAACATAGCTTCCATAAACCCACAGATAAGAAGACTTACCTTAAAAATCTTGGAAAAGTCGATCCTTAATGCTGCAAAACTTGAAGCTAAGATGTGTGTTCTACATCCAGGATTTTATGATGTTTTTCATCTTAAAAAAACAACAAAACTAAATCTTCAATCAATTGAAAGATTAGTAAACTATGCTGAAAACTTAGGTGTTCCTGTTTCCATAGAGAATTTACCAGCAAACCTACCAACGTTAACAAAAGTAGAAGATTTTGAAACACTCTTTAAACAGTTAAACCAGATAGACCTTAAACTTGCCTTAGATGTTGGTCATGCACATACAGTAGGTCAACTTAAAACTTTTCTGGAGAATTTTAAGGATAGGATAAACCATGTCCATCTTCATGATAACGATGGAAGCTTTGACTCCCATCTAGAATTGGGAAAAGGTAGTATTGATTGGGTGGATGTGTTAAAAACACTTCGAAAAAACGGTTTTAAGGGATACGTGATAATCGAATCCACAAGCAATCCCATTGGAAGCTTTATCAAGGCTAAGGAAACGTTTTTAAGTTTATAGTTCAAACTGCATTAAATCTTCAGCTATCCTTACGTTTGGAAAAATTTTTTTAGCCTGTTCCAACAACACTTTAGGTTCTTTGTATCTTGCACTGATATGGGTTAAAATAAGATTTTTTACAGAAGCTTTTTTTGCTAGATTTGCAACCTGACTGGGAGTACTATGCCATTCAGCTTCAGCTTTTTCAACTAAACTATCGTCAAAAGTACATTCATGAACCAAAAGGTCTGCATTTTTGGCAAGCTTTAACACACTTTGACAGGGTTTGGTATCTCCAGAGTAAACTATCTTAACACCAGGTCTGGGTTTATCAACAACCTGACTTGGCTCAATTATTCTCCCGTCCTTCAACTTAACTTTTTTACCATACTGGAGTTTATGCCAAAGAGGCCCCATGGGAACTCCAAGTTCTAAAGCCTTTTCCGGATGAAATTTTCCTGGTTTTTTGTTTTCCACAAATGCGTAGGCTAAGTTTGGAATGGAATGTTCAGCCCATCTTGCTAAGATTTTGTAGCGTTTACCTCTAAAGATTACACCTTGACTAACTTCTTTAATCTCAACAGGAAACCTTAAGTTAAATCTAACATAAGTTCGAGTTGAACTTAGAAACTTTTTAATTCCTTTTGGTCCGAATATTTCAAGTTTTTTATCTCTTCCAAGTAAAGACATTGTTTGAAGTAGTCCTGGTAAACCAAGCACATGGTCTCCATGTAGATGGGTTATAAATATTTTTGTTTCTCTTGCAAAACCAATTTTTGCTTTAACCATCTGAAGTTGAGTGCCTTCTCCACAATCAAACATTAAAATTTCTCCTTCATAGTTTAAGACAAAGCTGGATAGACTTCTTTCAGGTGTTGGAACTCCTCCACCAGTACCTAGGAAAGTTATACGCATCATTTTTCACTCAAGTTTTAAGACAGTTATTTCTCTTGTTAAACTTCTATGAACATAAATAGAATGTGTTTCTAAAACTTTAAACCCGTAGTTTTCACCTAGTTTTGAAACATTAACATTTTTTGGTGAAGCAACACATAAGAACCCGTTGTTTATCAACTCAACGATTCTCTCCAAAAAATTCTCCATTAGAGATTTTGTTGAAAAACCAAAAGTTGTTGCAACTCTTCCGTAGGGAGGGTCTGTTGCTACATGGTTTATAGTGTAAAACGGAAGATAGAAAGCATCCGCCACAACAAGATGTGCATCAACTCCATAATAGTTTAAGTTTGTTTTTGCACCTCTAACCATACTTTCCCTTAGGTCGCTACCTATAGCTTCTATACCCATCAATTCAGCTTCGATTGGAATACTTCCTGTTCCGCAAAAAGGGTCGTAAAGAATTTTTCCCTTTGAAACTCTTGAGAGATTTACCATACATCTTGCAAGTTTAGGTTGAAGAGCAGAAGGATGGAAAAAAGGTTTTTTTCTTGGAGTTCTCTTCCAAAAATTCTTCTTCTTAGGTTTGTCAGTCAAACCAAAGATAAATCTTCCATTGGAAATTATTCCCATAAAGAGTTTATCCGGATTTTCAAGATTTACATGGAGGCTTGGTTTTCGTTTTAGAATAAGTTCACCAATCTTTTTCTCCAATCCTAGGGTATCCAAGTTCTTTTGTTTTTCACCCAACCATTTAACACGTACAGCAAAACTTTCCCCGGAGCTGACAAAAAAGTCAAAATCAACGTTATCAACCAAGCTTAAAATTCTTTTTCAGAAGCTTCAACTAAACCTAACTCAACTCCACAAAAATGAGTATAAGCTGCTCTCTTACAGATTAGATTTTGAACATTAGGAGAAGTTTCAATTCTTAGGATTCTAGGAGAAAAATCAAGTATCTTAAAAAATACTTTTTCAGATTCCAGAATAGCTCTTACTTCAGCTTTTGGGAGAGTTGGATGTTCTCCAGAAAGAAGAACAAACAACATCTTTTTGTTGTTTAATTTAACGTTTTTCGGAAGAATCATTTTCCTGTAAAGCTTTTGCAATTAGGGGGGCAACAGAAACTGTTTCAACGTTACTTGGTAAAGTATCCGTTCCCACGATTTGTTCTGCACCATTTTCAAGAATTCTTTGGTAAGCATTACCTATGAGTAGAGGATGTACACATGCAGAAAAAACTTTTCTTGCTCCCATATCCTTCAACATTTTAACGGCTGTGGCTGTTGTTCCACCTGTACTTATGATGTCATCAAAGATAACGACATCTCTACCTTCAACCTTAAACTTTTTTTCAACACGCATGGATATTTCACCTGTTATTCTATCCCTTTCCTTCTTAAACCAACCATAAGTTCCACCAAGAATTTGGCTTGCTTCTTTAACCATTTTTACAGCCTTTTCGTCAGGTGCAAAAGCAACTGGTTTTTCTAGGTTAAGTTTTAGAAAAAACTCAGCCAAAACATTTACAGCAGAAAGGTTTAACGATTTGAAACGGAATTTTTGAAGAACTTTGGGTTCATGCATGTTAACAGTAATAAGCTTTTCAACTCCAAGACTTTCCAAAATCTTTAGAATAGTTTCTATACTGACGGCTTCATAAAGTCTAAAAACCTTATCCTGTCTTGCATAAGCCATGTAAGGGATAACCGTGAAAACTTCTTTTGCACCAAGCTTTTTTACAGTATCAACCATAAGGAAAAGCTGAACAAGATGAAGATTTTGAGGAGGATAAGTTGACTGAACAATAACAACTCTTTCACCTTTAACATCTCCTGTTAATCTAACATAACATTCACCATCAGGGAAAATTTTTGATTCAACGTTTACAATTGGTTGATGAAGAATTTCAGCAATTTTTTCTCCAAGGTTTTTTGAAGCAGGTCCCGGTATGATGAGCAACTAGTTCACCTACTGGAAGTTTATAGGTTTGAGTTTTTATTTTACTATTGTGGTTAAACTGGGGAAATTAGATGTGGCAACTTATTCGTCCTGATGCCGTGGAAATATTAAAAGATGAAAAATGCAGGTTTAGTCTACAAAGATATTTTGATATTTTGGATGGAAAAAAACAAGCAAAATTTTTGATTGCAAAAAAAATACCAGCAAAATTTGATGTTAAAGACCCTACTGAAAAACTTTGGAAACTTCATGATGAACTAACAAATGAATACTACAGACTGGAAAAAAAGGTGGATAAAAAAGAAGTTAAGATTGAAGAAATTTCTTCACCTAACAAATCTTATCTTGACCTAAAAATTGAGTTAGCACACAGAATTTTCCAAGAGTGTTGCTTTTGTACAAGAAGATGTGGAGTTAACCGGTTTGAAGGTAAGCTTGGAGCATGTAGATGTGGAGATAGGATTGTTGTTTCAACTTATTTTGCACATATGGGTGAAGAACCTGAACTTGTACCTTCTGGTACAATTTTTACCTGTGGATGTACCATGCGTTGTCTTCATTGTCAAAATTGGACCATATCCCAATGGTTTGAAGAAGGGGAAGAATACAAACCTGAAGAATTAGCTTTAATTGTTGAAAAACTTAAACGAGGTGGTTGCCGTAACGCTAATCTTGTTGGAGGAGACCCCACCCCTTGGCTTAAACATTGGTTAGAAATTTTTAAGAAAGTTAAAGAAAACGTTCCCGTTGTTTGGAACAGTAATGCATACTACAGTGAAGAAACAGCAAAACTTCTTATGGGTTTTGTTGACGTCTATCTGTTAGACTTTAAGTATGGAAATAACGACTGTGCAACCAGAATATCTAACGCTCCTGGTTATGTTGAAGTAGCCAAACGTAACCATCTTTATGCTGTAAAACATGGTGAACTGATAATTAGAATACTGCTTTTACCAAAACATATCGAATGTTGTGCAAAACCAGTTTTAAAGTGGATAGCTGAAAATCTTGGTGTATGGGTTAGAATAAACATTATGGACCAGTACCGTCCTGAATGGAAAGCTCATGAAATCCCTGAACTAAGAAGAAGACTTATCCCAAACGAATTCCAAGAAGCTGTAAAATATGCGAAAGAACTTGGATTAACAAACCTAGCCTAAATAAAAAGAAAAAAGAGTATTTTGTGTTTAGGTTATTTACCAATAAATTTTGGTTTTCTTTTTTCTAGGAAAGCATTTATTCCTTCTTTAAAGTCTTGAGTTTTTGTACATTGGATACATCCTAAAAGTTCTTGGTCTAATGCTGAAGCTAGATCCAACCAAAAAGCCCTCATTATAGCCCTTTTAGCCATAGCATATGCTACTGTTGGACCTTCAGCCAATTTTTTTGCTAAACTCATCGTTTCTTCTTCAAGTTTCTCTGCTGGTACAACTTTATTCACTAAACCTATTTTTTCAGCTTCGTTTGCATCAACCATCCTTCCAGTAAAGATGAGTTCTTTAGCCTTATGAGGTCCTACAAGATGAGGTAGAAAATAGGTTCCACCCATATCAGGAGTGTATCCTATGTTTACAAATACTTCACTAAATCTTGCATTATCTGAAGCTAACACAAGGTCACATGCAAGTGCAAGGTTACATCCAGCACCTACAGCAGGTCCGTTTACGGAAGCAATAACTGGTTTAGCAAGATTTTGAATGTCAAGGGCAAGTTTAGCTGCTTCTGCAATTATGTCTGAAATATCACCGGAAGCCATCATCTTTACATCACCACCAGCACAAAAAGCACGACCAGCCCCTTTTAACACAAGAACCCTCACAGTTTCATCTGTAGCAACATCAGCTATAGCTTTCCTGAGTTCTTCCACCATTTTTCGGTTTAGTGCATTTAACACATCGGGTCTGTTAAGGGTTATGATGACAACACCTTCCCTTTTCTCTACCTGAATAGTTTCATAACTCAATAAGGGTTCCTCCTTAACTTATGTTAATCTTAAGCTGGTTAATATAGAGATAGGCTCAATGTTAAGTTAAATTTTAAACCTTAACCAAGAATACTTGATAAGGGATTGAATGTAAAAGTTATATGGGGTTAGCGTATTGCCCATCCTACCCATAGATGCTGGAAGATACCTTACACCAGAAATGAAAAAAATTTTTGAAGAAGAAAATAGGCTTCAAAAACTTTTGGATGTTGAAGCAGCCTTAATTTGGGCTTTAGGTGAAGTTGGTTTATATCCAAAAGATAAAGTTAAGAAGGTTGTTGAAAAAGCTTCAACAAAATATGTTAAACTTGAACGTGTTGCTGAAATAGAAAAAAGGATTAAACATGATGTTATGGCTGTGGTTGAAGCTTTAGCTGAAGTTTGTGGAGAAGAAGGTGGTTTTATTCATTTTGGAGCAACAAGCAACGATATTCTTGACACAGCTACCGCTCTTCAGTTTAAGGAAGCATTAGGAGTTATTGAATCAAGACTTTGGAAGCTTGAAGAAATTCTTATGAATTTAACTGAAAAACATAAGAAAACAATTATGGTTGGTAGAACTCATGGTCAACATGCTTTACCCATTACACTTGGATTAAAGTTTGCTGTTTGGATGAGGGAAATCTCCCGATACATTGAAAGAATCCAAGAATGTAGAAAAAGAGTTTTGGTTGGAAAATTAACAGGAGCTGTAGGAACTCAAGCAGGATTTGGGAAGGAAGGAATAATCATCCAAAAACTTGTTATGGAAAAGCTTGGACTTCGACCAGTTGAAGTTTCAACCCAAATAGTCCAAAGAGACAGGTATGCTGAGCTTATATGTATTCTTGCCATGCTTGCTTCAACCCTTGACAAATTTGCAACAGAAATACGTGGACTCCAAAGAACGGAGATAGGAGAAATTTCTGAACCGTTTGATTTAAAAGAACAGGTTGGAAGTTCAACGATGCCTCATAAGGTTAATCCAATAGTTTCCGAGAGAATTTGTGGTTTAGCAAAAGTTGTTAGAGGATTTGTCATTCCAGCTCTAGAAAACATACCTTCCTGGCATGAACGTGACCTTACAAACTCTTCAGCTGAAAGAATTATCTTACCTTCCACGTTTATTCTTGTGGATTATATGTTGAATCTTATAAACCATGTACTTTCAAACCTACGTGTAAACGAAGAAAAAATGTTGGAAAACTTAAACCTCACAAAAGGAAGAATCATGTCTGAAGCTGTAACCTTAGCCTTAACCAAAATAGCTTTAACTAGACAAGAAGCTTACAAAAAGGTGAGAAGTTTAGTTTTAAAAAGTCTTTTAGAAGATAAAAGCTTTCGAGAAGTTTTGCTTACCGATGAAACAGTAAAAAATCTTTTAGATGAAAAAGAGTTGGAAGAAGTCTTAAATCCTCAGTCATACCTTGGTACAGCAATTGAACAAGTTGAAGCGGCCTTAGAAAAAACTAGGAAGGAAAGAGAAGAAAAGGAAAGTCTACTTTAAAGGTACGTACATGGAACTTCTACTTGCACCTACACCTGGAGCTCCATGGGTAACCTTTTTAACTGAAATGGAAAACTCTCCTAAAAGATGACCTATCATTTCAGGCTTTATCTTAACGGGTATAAACTCCTTCCCATTATGAACAGCTATGGTTGCACCAACCATCTCCGGAAGAATTAACATATCTCTACAATGAGTTTTAACCACTTCTTTTTCAAGTAAACCTCTCTTCTTAAGACTTCGAATTGTTTCCAACAGTTTTCTATGTTCGATGGGAAGTCCTCTTAACAGTTTTCTTCTGTATTTTGAAGGAAGCAATTTTACAAAGTCATCCATGGACATTTGTTGAAGTTCTTCGAGTTTAAAACCCCGATAGGTAAATTCTCTGGGCATGGTTTGTCCTCTTCTTCAAGAAGATTTTGGTCTATTTAAGCTTTTTAGACCGTTTTGGCTCTTTCCTTTTTAGCTCTTCCGGTTGTTCTTGCTCCAATTAACCCGACTCTTTTACCTGGAGGAGCATGTTTTGAAATTGTTGTGGGTTTTCCTGGATGTTTGTGTCTCCCCCCACCAAATGGGTGGGATGCAGCTATCATTGCCACACCTTTAGTTATCGGATATTTACGTCCCCTAGCTCTCATCAGATAGTATTTTTCACCAGCCTTCATGAAAGGTTTATCTGTTCTTCCAACACCTGCAACAACACCAATGGTAGCTAAGGCTTTACCATCAACAAAAGTAGTCTTTCCTGAAGTAAGCCTAATAACGGCTCCAGTGGGTGTACGAGAAATTACGGTTGCATAACTTCCTGAAGCCCTAGCAAATTTACCACCATCACAAGGACGTTTTTCAACATTATAAATAGTTGCACCTTCCGGAACTTGAGAGACAGGTACAACGTTTCCAACAGCTAAAGGAGCACCTACACCTATGTATATTTCCTGTCCTTCATACATACCTTCACATGCAACATTGTAGAAAGTTGTTCCGTCTTCACAACGAATCAGGGCAAGGGGAGCTCCCCTTCCAGGGTCATGAAGAAGCTTTTCCACCATACCCTTTATGAGGTCTCTTCTGAACTTTTCTTCTAAGGGGTATCTTACTGGTGCTACCCTTCGGTGGGTTGCAGCTCTAAAAGTTGGGGTCCCCCTACCCCTTCGCTGTACACGGATTCTTTTACCCATGATTTTTTCACCACAAAGACGATAACGGTTTTTCAGGTATGTTTAGGTATAAAGAGTTACCCCTTCTTACTTTTAAACGTTAGTCTTTAGGTATTTTGAGAGTTTAGAGTATTCCTATCTTTATGGCTAAATCTGAAGCCTTAAATTTCGGTTTAAGTTTAATAAAAGCTTTTTTCTGACCTGTAGGTGTGATAAGAACATTGACCTTCTCAACTTCAACTTCGTAAAGTTTTTCAAAGGAACGTTTTATTTCTTTTTTTGTAGCTTTTCTATCAACCATAAAAACAAGTTTATTCTCTGTTTCAATAAGGGATACCGCATCTTCGGTTACCACAGGATAAAGAATGATACTATGCTCATCTGGTTTAGTCAAAACTTAACCCCCAGCTAACTTGGAAACATTTCTTCAAGTGTTTTTAAAGCAGATTCACTCCAAAGAGTAAGTCTTCCAACATGTGTTCCTGGAGCTAAAAGTTCAACGTTTAAACTTTTAATCGTTGAAACATCAATTCCAGGAATGTTTGAAGCTGCTTTCCCTATTCCCCGGTCTTCATTTACAATAAGTAAGGGACCCTTACGTTGTTTAATCCTTCTACCTCTTCTTTTCCCTTTTCCAGACCGAATTTTTCTTCCATTTTCGATTCTTTCAAGTTCCTTATCTAACTTTAAGGCTTTCAATGTTTCTCTCAGTTTTCCTGTGGTTTTTACTTCTTCGATGCTATCTTCCACCACTATTGGTAGACGGAAAACATCTTCAACCCTATGACCACGTTTCAACACAAACTCTTTTTTTGCTACCGCAGCTAAAGCCGATTTTAAGGCTAACCTTTTCTCTTTCTTATTTATTTTTTTCACGATCTTTTTTTCCGGTGTTGGAGGATGTGCTAATCTTCCTCCAACAGTACCAGGTGCAAAACCACCTTGACCTGCTCTTGGTGTACCTGCACCTTTAACTCTTGGAATCCTAGCTATACCTAAACCTACACCTCTTGATTCAGCGGTAGTTCTTTTCCCGGCTAACGGGTCTCTACCTTGAGGTTGAAACCTTAAAGATTGAATTGCAAGAACAACTCTTTTAACTAGGTCGGGTCTTACTGGTGTGAAAAATACTTTAGGAATTTCTGTTTTTTCGATAACCTTTCCTTCCAAATCATAGACAGGAAGAACGTTTTCCATTTCCTTAAATTCTTCTAAATCAGTTTTAGGTTTTACTTCTTCACTGTTTTTTACGGTTTCTTTACTCATTCCTTGGTTTCACCTAAACATGTATGTATGTAACTTGAGGTTTCTGAAAACTTTCTGGACCTCTTACCGCATACCTTAACCTGATTAGACGTTTAGGTGGTCCTGGTACACTACCTTTAAGCAGGATGTAGGGTCCCCTGATTACTCCGTATCTGTGAAAACCTCCTTTTGGTGTTATTTCACTTCCATTGGACCCAATTTTTATAATTCTTTTGTTAAACTCTATTCTTTGAGCAAAACCCATCTGACCTGCTCTGGGTACGGTTGACATCACTGTGGCTGGTTTCCAAGGTCCAATACAACCTACACCACGTTTTGTTTTACGAGATTTTTTCTGAAGTATTCTTACACCGAATCGTTTAACAGGTCCTGCAAATCCTTTACCCTTAGTTATAGCTGCAACATCAACATATTGACCTTCACTAAAAACTTCTGAAACATCAACCCTCTTACCTAAAATACTTTTTACATAATCAAATTTTTCTTGGATTGTTTTTCCTCCCACAGAAATTTCCATGACATCGGGTTTTTTCTTTGGAACACCAGCTTCTCTTGGAACCGTACATACGATAACTCTTAACTCAGCAATTTTATCCAAATTTTCTTCTATTTTTTTTAGGCCTTCTTGGGTTGAGAAAGTTTTTGGTAATGTTAGAACTCTATCCAAATCTTTTGGAAGATTTTCACTCCAAACTTCAGTGAAAGTTTTTAATCCGTTTACCGTACGTTCATATGCTCTTACACAACAAACCCATAAAGGTGGTGCATCGATAACCGTAATTGGACAGAAAACTTCTTTACCATAGTTGGGTGAAGAAGGATTATCTTCAACTACAAACCCATACGTCATACCGGCTTTATACCCAGCAAATCCACAGAGTTTAGGTTCAGCTAATTCTGGCCAATAACGTATTCTTGGAACTAAACTTTTAGCACGTGCTCTAGGTCTAAAGGCAAGTGAACCTCTTCTTGGAGCACTCTTTCTCCTATGTCCCATACGATTTCACTCATAAACTATTGCAAAACAACACATAAGAATGTTTACTATTTAAATTTTTATTTTACCAGCAAGAAGGAAGCCAAAAAT
This sequence comes from uncultured Candidatus Bathyarchaeia archaeon, assembly GCA_964573765.1. Classification (GTDB taxonomy): domain Archaea; phylum Thermoproteota; class Bathyarchaeia; order Hecatellales; family Hecatellaceae; genus CAZNLG01. The sequence goes on from CAZNLG010000030.1 coordinate 11,577, forward strand.
ACACTGGTTTTTGAAGTGAGTAAAGAAAATTTTTTCTTTAGGCTGTAAGGTTAATATTAGGTGTAATTAAAATATTTTTGTAGAGAGGTTAACGTTTGTGGGAAGGCGTCGTAGAAGAAAAACCATAAAGATAGTCAAAAGAAAACTTCCGAAATACTTTGTTTGTCCTAGATGTGGTGCACGTTCCGTTAAGGTTACTTTAAATGAGACAGGGGCTTCAGCAAAGGTTCAATGTAGTCAATGTGGTTTAAGTGGGGAAGTTGAAGTTTCAGGACCCCTCCATCCTGTCGATATCTACTGTAAATTTAGTGACCTTTTTTATGCTGGAAGGATAGGTTAACCAAAACCTAAAAGAATGGTGGAAAAATTCCTTATGTTTCCA
>CAZNLG010000031.1:0-10200 GCA_964573765.1 uncultured Candidatus Bathyarchaeia archaeon
ATCCACATCTTAAGTTTTATGAAGAACTGTTAACCTAAAAAATTAAAAAATTTTTTGTTGGGATTTGAACTTTTTAGGTTAAGCCTATTGAACGTTTTAACACATCAACGTTAACTTTTCCAGCTGTGAAAGTTGCTCCAGTTTTTTTGCTTGTTGCTGTTAAGGATGCAGGAGCAAAGAGGGCAGTATCAATTTTGTAAAAATCATAGCCAGCAGCCTTATAAATTTCATAGAAAGGTTTTCCATAATCTTTGGCTGTGGAAGAAGGTGCTTTATCCACCATTTCCTTAAGCTTAGAATCATCTTCAATATCTATTGTGTAGTAGGTTACACCACCATAGAAAAGAGAGTCGTTAGCTCTACCCATGGCTTCCCCTGAATCAGGATGCACAGGCATGATTGGTGCATAACCAGTTCCATGAAGTACCTTTAACGGGTCTAAGCCAAGTTGTTCCAATCTAAACAGTCCGGTTTCAACTATTCTTCCAGCAATTTGAGTTGAACCTGTAACTGAAGCTGTTGGAGCTAAAACCATGTATAGGTTTTCCGGTTTTACCTTACAATCACCACTAAGTTTTAAAGCAACTTCTTCTCCAGGTTTCTTTTCCGTCTCTAGAACAAGAACAGCAACATCAGCATCATCCTTGTACCCGATTTTTTCATAAAGTTTTTTAGGTTTAGTTGAAAGTGCTCGAGCAGGCCCTGAACCTATAGCTGAATATTCTCCAACTTTGATGTTCCATCCGGCAAACTGGGCTGCCAAAAGTGAGACCGAAGGATGGTCTGTGGAAACAACTATTGTTGGTAGGTCCAATTCTCCATATTTCATGTAGGTTAGGGAAACTGTTCCAAGTCCACCTAAACATATCTCTGTAACTTTTAAACCAGCCAGATAACCTCCTTCAACTTCCAATCCTGTATCAATGATGGTAGCTCCACAAGGTAACTTTTCAACTTTTACGTTGTAGAAGTCTGGGTTTTCAATAAGTTGTTTAACGATTTTTTCTGCTTCTTTGTTGATACTTATTTTATTCATGAAAGACACCGTCTTATAGTTGGATAGAAACAAACTTTAAATTTTTTTCTAAAAGCTTTAAAGACTGTTTAAGCTTTCTTTCATCTGTGAAACTATGTTTGTAGGTGTTTTAACAAGAAACAAGGATTCTTGGTGTTCCAAAAAAATCCTTGAAGCTTTTGAAGCTAGAAACGTAAAAACATTAGCCTTTAAACTTCAGGAGATAGTTTGTAATGTAGGATTTGAGCCTCAGGTTTTGGCTGGTGGTATCGACATAAAAAATTTTGATGCTATCCTTGTTAGACCTTTGGGACCCGGTTCTTTAGATGAAATTCTTTTTAGGGTTGACAGTCTACATAGAATTGCAAGACTTGGAACTACCGTGATCAACAATCCTCAAGCTATCGAAAATGCTGCTAACAAGTATTTTACTCTAAGTTTATTGGAAGATGCTGGAATTAAAGTTCCCAAAACTGTTGTAACCGAAAATGTTACAGAAGCAATTAGGGCATTTCAAAAGTTGGGTGGAGAAGTTGTAATAAAACCAATCTTTGGCTCAAAGGGTTTAGGGATAACAAAAACTTCTGATGTGGAAATTGCTGGAAGAATTTTTAGGCTTCTCCACAGAAACCATCTTGTACTGTACCTACAAGAATATGTTAAGCATGGTGGAAGAGACCTACGTTGTTTTGTCATTGGAGATAGAGTTGTAGCATCCATGTACAGAATTTCCAAAGGTAGTTGGAAAACAAATGTAAGTCAAGGAGGAGTCCCCGTACCGTTTAAACCGGATGAAGAAATAGAAAAGATAGCAGTTAAGGCTGCAAAAACCATTGGTTGTGAGATTGCAGGTGTTGACTTAATGGAAAGTAAGGAAGGTATAATGGTTCATGAAGTTAACAGTCAACCTGGATTTGTTGGACTTCAAACTTCAACAGGAATCGACATAGCTGGGGAAATCGTAAACTACGTAATTGAAAAGGTCAAAAAATAGTCTAATTCACCTGTGGTCTGGTTTTGTTTTCCTGTCTAAGTTAAGCATAAAGAGTTGGTGTTGAAACTTCCGGTTGAACTGGTTTGATAGGTTTTGGAATTTTTCGTTCTTGACTTCTTTGAAGAGTTGGTTTTACGACTTGTAAAGCTTTTTCAAAATGTTTCCAGTATACTTTCTGAGCATTCATGTCTTCTCTAAGAGCTGTCAAAGCTGCTTCCCTACAAAGAGTTTCTATATCTGCTCCAACATATCCTTCTGTCATTTCTGCAAGTCTTTCTAAGTTGACATCTTCAGCAAGGGGCATGTTTCTTGTATGAATCTTGAAGATTTTAAGTCTGGTTTCCTTATCCGGTACTGGAACTTCAAGTATTCTATCAAATCTTCCAGGTCTTAAAAGGGCTGGGTCTAACAAATCTGGTCTGTTGGTTGCGGCTATTACAACTACACCTCGAAGAGTTTCAAGTCCATCCATCTCCGTCAAAAGTTGGCTTATTACTCGTTCAGTTACATGGGAATCTCCAAAACCAGAATCTTTTCTTGGAGCTACAGCGTCAATTTCATCAAAGAATATAATCGCTGGTGCAACTGTTCTTGCTCTTCTAAAAATGTCTCGAACAGCTTTTTCAGATTCACCAACCCATTTACTTAAGACTTCCGGTCCTTTAACGGAGATAAAGTTTGCTTCACTTTCTGTTGCAACAGCCTTGGCAAGTAAAGTTTTACCTGTTCCCGGTGAACCTACCAACAAAATTCCTTTGGGTGGAGTTATACCCATCCGTTTGAAGACTTCTGGATATTTTAAAGGCCATTCTACAGCTTCCTTTAATGCTTGTTTTACTTTCTCCAAGCCACCTACATCTTCCCATCTAACGTTGGGTGTTTCAATCAAGACTTCACGCATAGCTGAAGGTTGAGTTTCCTTCAATGCTTCCATAAAGTCTTCCCTGGTTACTTCCATTTTTTGAAGAACTTCTGTTGGAATAGTTTCCTTTTCCAAGTCTATTTGTGGTAGAAACCTTCGTAGAGTCCGCATAGCTGCTTCCCTACAGAGAGCTGCGAGGTCTGCACCTACAAAACCATGAGTTATATCAGCAAGTTCTTCAAGATTAACATCCTTTGCCAGAGGCATTCCACGAGTATGAATTTGAAGAATTTCAAGTCTACCATTACGGTCTGGGACACCTATCTCGATTTCCCTGTCAAATCTTCCAGGTCTTCGTAGGGCAGGGTCTATAGCATTTGGTCTGTTTGTTGCTGCAATAACTATAACTTGACCTCTAGATTCTAGACCATCCATCAATGCAAGAAGTTGGGAAACAACCCTACGTTCAACTTCTCCTGTTGCTTCTTCCCTTTTTGGTGCGATAGCATCGATTTCATCGATGAAAATTATGGTTGGAGCGTTTTCACTTGCTTCCTTAAATATCTCTCTAAGTTGTTCTTCTGATTGACCGTAAAACTTACTCATAATTTCGGGACCGTTGATAAGCTTAAAGTTTGCATTTGTTTCGTTTGCAACGGCTTTGGCAAGTAAAGTTTTTCCACAACCTGGTGGACCGTAGAGCAAAACACCTTTTGGTGGGTCTATTCCAAGTCTCTTAAAAACTTCTGGATGTTTAAGTGGAAGTTCAACCATCTCCCTTATTTTCTGGATAGCGTTACCCAAACCACCTATATCTTCATAGGTAACCTTAGGGACTGCTTCAAGCTGTTTTACGGGTTTTTCATGGATAGAAACTGTTGTTGTTGGTGTTACTTGAACAACACCACTAGGTTGAGTATTTACAACGATAAACTGGAGAGGTTGACCTAGCACACCTACCACAATGTTATCTCCCTTTACAACTGGTCGACCTACTAGATATTGTTGTAAATATTCTTCAAAACCTTCATCAAATCTTATGGGGGTTGTAGGGGCTAGAGTTATCTTTGATGCAGGTTTTACTTCAGCTTTTTTGACGGTTACAGTGTCACCTATACTTACGTTAGCGTTGCTTCTTGTTATACCATCCATCCTTATAATGTCAAGTCCGTTATCTTCTTTGTAGGCTGGCCAGACAACAGCGGTCGTTGTTTTTTTACCTTCGATTTGGACGACATCTCCGGTGTTTACTCCTATTTTTCTCATTATGGTTGGGTCTATACGTACTATGTTTCTTCCTGCATCCCTCTGGGTTGCTGAAGCAACTTTTAGTTGAATTTGTTCCATTGTTTTTCACCTCCTTGTGTAGTAACTTACCAAAATGGTAAGTTTGTTACCAGAATATATAGTGGAGTAGGAAGTATATAAACTTTACTTTGTGGAAAGTAACTTACTTTAAAAGTAAGAAAAATTACTCAAATTCCATGGTTAAATCTTCAAGTTCCCTAATCTTCCTTAAAAGACCAGCCAACTCCTTAAGTTGAGAAAGCAACAGCTTACCAACAACAGATAAAGCATAACCTTCAGGCTTCTTTGTTATAGCATTAACCTTTAATAGGTCATCCAAACATTGAGCTATAGTTTTTTGACTGTAACCTAAGCCTGTACAAAGTTCTTTAAAACTGGAAATTTGTTTTTCCGCCAAAAACCTTATAATCCTGTATCTGCTTTCACTGGAGATTATTCGAAACAGTTCCATGAGCCAGTCTAGGTCACTTGGTTTAACATTTTTTACGTCTATTTCTTCTTCTAGGATAACCTTTCCGTTTCCGGTTGTTAACTTTATTTTTCTGATTCTTGTTTGCATTTTCAAGTATTTATTTTGGTTTAAGGTATATATTCTTTACGTTTTGGAAAGTAACTTACCAAAATGGTAAGAAAATCTTAGAGCATAACCATACCCGCTTCAAACAAATCTTCCAACCCACCATTCAACCACACAATTTGAGGAAGTCTCCCCATCTTTCCAATGTATCGACCCCTCACAATAAGAACAGCCCTAACATCCGGGATCGATTCAGCCTTTTCCAATCCTTTTTGGACTGATGCTTCAACATCCTTACCTTTTACTTCATTACATATAGCCGTAGCAGCAGCATCAGCAAATCCAGCAGACTGAGAAAAAACAACCACAGCATCAGCTTCACCAAAACTTAATGCATGACTTACAGTTGCAGAACTTGTAGCTAAACCTACAGGAAAATCTTCCCTTTTTAATCGAAAACCAAATTTTCCAGAAACAGGTGAAAAACCAGCATAAACCCCTATGTTTAAGGGAATTTTTGAAGATGCAGCAATTTCACCTCCATTTTCAACCATACTCACAGATAGACAGTATGGTTTCATGTCTTCAACAACAAGGTCTGCTAACACGCCAGGAACAGCAGCCATAGGTCCTACTCCAACGATTTCTGCAGTTTCTGCAGCTAACTTAACAATTTTTGGAGCATGTTCTGGGACTTTAACCGGGTTAAGTGCATAGACATAAACAGGATTTTTGTAAACATATTTTTCCAGTAGACTTCTATGATGTAAAACTGATTTTACAGCTACCTTTACAGCTTGAATTCTATCACTTAGGATAAGTAGATTAGATTGTTTAACGGTAAACCTTAATCTATAAAGACCCCTTCTGAAACTTACCGGTAAACCGGAAAGATTCATGATTTCCACCGAAATTAGATAAGTCTAACTGCTCCAACAGGACATGCATGAACACATATTTGGCATCTAACACATTTTTTCTCGTCAAATTCGATACTCCAATCTGGATTTTGTTTAATTGCTTGAGTTGGACATGAAGAAACACAAGCACCACAAGAGATACATTTATCCATGTCAATCTCCAAGACTTGAGTTATCTCTTTTACAACTACTCCGGAATTTTTAAAGAATAAAATTATTTCTTCAAGTTTTTCACCTGTTACCGGAACATCGATTATTATCTCTCCAGCTGTGGGAGTAATCTTTGCTTCAAGAATGTTTATCAAAATACCAGTGTTCAAAACAGCTTCTGCAAGAACAGGTTTACCCAATGTTTTATGGTTGTAGATAAGCTTAAACTTCAACCTAAACCCTCCTACCCAAAAGTTTTGCTAAGTCATCTGTTGTTACCATACCAACTACATGTTTTTCTTCATCTATAACTGGTACACCTGAAATACCGTAGGTGGAGAGACGTTTGGCAACGATGTCTATGGCTTCATTTTTGTTTGCTGTTACTACTTTTTTGGTCATGACTTCTTCAAGGTTTTTCTTTTCTTCAGCTACAGCCTTTGCTATATCCCATGAAGTAACTATTCCGATTAGCTTGTTTTCTTGGTCAACTATGGGGATATGGTCGATGTTATGTTTAACTATCAAGTTTGCAACAAATTTAACATCATCTGTAGGTTTTGCTGTTATGATCTTTGTTGTCATCACATCTTTAACTCTAGGCTCATATCTACGTATCTTTAAAGGTTTAAATTCCATGTAATCTGGGAGAAGTTCAACGGGTTTTGTGAGAAAGAATCTTCCTTCTTGAATCCATTCTTTAAGTGTCTCAGCTATTTCCTTTGCATATTTAAAGCTTGATATAGGAGATGCTGGTACTGTTTTCTCGTTCAACACAACCCTTCCAGATTTTAGTTCAGCATAGGAAACTTTACGTAGGCTTGGACGTTTGGATGAAGGAACACCATAATCCACTATGTCTGTAAAGATTTCTTCATCTGACAAACCTGCTGATTCAGCTACCTTCATGTTGATTATGGGAATCGGAATTCCTATACCCACATAAAGGGTTACACCATACCTGTAAAAGGTTGCACCTTTCAAGTATTTTGGACTCATCTGTTTAAGATTTCCACGAACCATAAGGGTTCCAAACTGATTTTGAGGATTGTGTTGTGTTCCTTCACCAATAACGTATCCAGTACCCCCACCTAAGAAAATTCTTGTTCCGATTCCAATTGTCTCAAAGTTTTTATCCTTAAAGAGAGGACTAAGTTGCCCTGAACCTGAATAAGTTACATTACCTATATGAGGAAGAAGTGTACCCATGTAAGTGTAAAGAATACGGTCGGTTGTGTTTGTTGCTGCATTATAACGTTCATAAGCATTTCGAGGATTTAGAAGAATAGCCTGGTTTAAATCGTCTAAAGTTATTGTTGTTTCGATGTATCTTCTTGGGTAACAGTCCGTGACAAAACCTTCACCACGAAGTTCTATCTCCTTACGACTTACAAGGTCTTCGATAACATGTCCTCCACCATACTCAAGACCTCTTGTTTCACTTAAGGCTGTTGCACCTAGATAAGCATCAACAGCCGCAAGTCCCTTGTAAGCAGGAACATCGTTAAGCCAACACCGATACATTTTAATTGGAGGGTCTGAATGTCCAAAGTTTAAAAAGGCACCAGAACTACACATGGCTCCAAACGTTCCTGTTGTTACAACATCAACTTCCTTTGCAGAAACTTCAACACCGTGACTCTTTACATGTTCAACAAATTCATCAGCGGTCATCACAATCACATCACCATGTTTGATCTTTTTGTTTATCTCTTCGTAGGTTCTTAGGGTTTCCTTGCCCCTTTCAGTCATGTGATCCACCTTGAACAAGGATAAGAGCATGTGTATCCTTAAAAATTTTGTCATAAAAAAATTACTGAGAGTAATTAAACTACGATTAGTAAAAATTAAAATTACGAATAGAAAAATTTTTAAAGACAGAAACTCTTTTTCGTAGACGGATGAGACGGGGGAACGGATGTAGTGTGGAAGAAATTTCTTCGAGGGTAGAAGAGTATCTTGAAGCTATTCATCGACTCGAAGAAAAAAAGGGAGTGGCAAAAACAAGTGAACTTGCCGAGACTTTAAACGTTACGTTTGGGACGGTTACAAATACCGTTGAAAATCTTGAGAAACAGGGTTTGATCGTACATGTCCCCTATAAGGGAATAAAATTAACCAATAAGGGTAGAAAAATAGCCCTATCCATTATAAGAAAACATCGTCTATCTGAACGGTTGCTTACAGATATTTTGGGAATGAATTGGAGTAAAGTTCATGATGCAGCATGTAGACTTGAACATAGTCTTACAGATGATGTTCTAAAACACTTGGAAAGGATATTGGGACATCCTTCAACCTGTCCCCATGGAAATCCTATACCAACCAAATGTGGAGGAATCTTTGAAGAAAAATCAGAACCACTAACAAACCTTGTATCAGGAGAAAAAGGCATCATAGTCAAGGTAACAGAAGAAAAACCAGAAGTCCTAGAATACCTTGAAAAATTAAAACTCTTACCCGGAACTCTCATTGAAGTTGAAGAAAAGGCTCCTTTTGAAGGCCCTATAACTTTGAAGATAGCTAAAACATCCGTTTCCATCGGGTATAACATCGCATCGATAATTTACGTGAAAAAATTTGTATAAAGTTGGGAAGGGTTTTAGGTTGGAAGAAATCAGAAAACTGTCCGAACTGTATGGTGAAGAAGAAGGTGTTATTGTAGAAGTTGGTGGGGGATTTGGGTTAAAAAGACGTTTAGCTTGTCTTGGAATAAGAATTGGAAAAAAAGTTAGAAAGGTAGCTTCGGAACCTTTTCGAGGACCTATTGTTGTGGAAGTAGATGGAGCTCAACTTGCTTTGGGGAGAGGTGTTGCTGAAAAAATTCTTGTAAAGGTGGGGGAATAATGAAGATAGTTTTAATGGGAAATCCCAATGTAGGTAAGAGTGTTATTTTTTCAAGGTTGACTGGAACAAGTGTTATTGCTTCTAACTATCCTGGAACAACCGTGGAATTTTTAAAGGGTACAATGAAGCTTGGGAAGGAAAAGGTTGAAGTTTTTGATGCACCGGGAGTATATTCTCTGGAACCAACTTCAAAGGCTGAAGAAGTAGCTGTAAAGATTCTTGAAGGAGGAGATTTAATCATAAATGTTGTTGATGCTACTCATTTGGAGAGAAACCTTTACCTAACTCTTCAACTTCTTGAAAAAAACATACCTATAATTGTTGCTCTTAACCTTTGGGATGAGAGTAAACATAAAGGTATAGAAATTGATAAAGAAAAACTTGAAAATCTTTTAGGGATTCCGGTTGTTCCAACGGTAGCTGTCACTGGGGAAGGTATTAAGGAACTTGTTTCACGTATACCAGAAGCTAGAGCTGGAAATCTTAAACTTACCGATGATGAAAGATGGAAAAAGATAGGGGAGATAATTAAGGAGATTCAGAAAGTATCCCATCGACATCACACTTTTATAGAAACATTAGGAGATGCAAGTGTTAAACCTTTAACCGGGATACCTATAGCCTTAGGTATTCTGCTCCTAACGTTTGAAGTTGTAAGGTTTGTGGGTGAAAGTCTTATAAACTATCTTTTTGACCCTCTTTTTGGTTTTTATACACCCCTAGCCACAAAGCTAAGTGAAATTTTAGGTTCTGGGATTGTTCATGATATTTTGATAGGTCAACTAATAGATGGAGAAATCGACTATTTTCAGTCCATGGGGTTACTCACAACAGGAATCTACGTACCATTTGCTGCAGTTTTACCTTATGTTTTTGCTTTCTATTTAGTTCTTGGATTCTTGGAAGATAGTGGTTATCTACCACGTTTAGCTGTTCTGGTTGATAACTTAATGCATAAACTTGGTTTACATGGTTCAGCTATAATACCCATGTTTCTTGGTTTGGGATGTAACGTTCCAGGTGCTTTATCAACAAGGGTTTTAGAAACTAAAAGACAAAGATTTATTGCTGCAACATTGATGGCTATAGCTGTACCATGTATGGCTCAGCTTGCAATAATTATGGGGCTTGTTGGAAGATACGGTGTTGTTGGATTGGGAATAGTTGCTGCCACACTTTTTGTTGTTTGGGTTATTTTAGGTATGTTACTCAACAAGGTAATGCATGGAGAAAGCCCTGAAATGTTTATGGAAATTCCACCCTACAGACTGCCTTATTGGGGTGTGTTACTAAAAAAGCTTTGGATCAGAATAAGGGGCTTCCTAACAGAAGCTGTTCCTTTTGTTCTGTTGGGTGTTTTTATTGTAAATATTCTTTACGTTTTTGGAATCGTAGATTTTATTGGGGGAATTACAGCACCACTTATTACCGGGTTTTTAGGTCTTCCAAAAGAAGCAGTCGTAGCCTTGGTTGTCGGTTTTCTACGTAAGGATGTAGCTGTAGGAATGCTCCTACCCCTTGGTTTAACTATGAAACAAAGCGTAATTGCAAGTGTTGTTTTAGCTATGTATTTTCCATGTGTTGCAA
>CAZNLG010000031.1:10210-11954 GCA_964573765.1 uncultured Candidatus Bathyarchaeia archaeon
GTTGGTTAAAGAACTTGGAATTTTAGATATGTTAAAGTCAACTGCTATCATGGTTGCTTTAGCGTTCTTTGTCGGAGGAGTTTTAAATCTGATCCTATAAACTTAAAACTTAAAAAACACAAACGATGGTTGGAAAAATGAAACTTTTATTTTCGATGATTGTAGCTTCTGTGGCCTTTGCATTTTTTATTTTATGTCCAAGAATGGTTGGTATGGCTGCTGTTATAGCTGAAACTAGAAACGTAAACCCTTACATGGTTGTTTTTGTAGGGGCTATAATGGCGGTACCATTGTTTGGATTGATGTTTTTTGTACTTAACACTTTTGGGGCAGAATGGGCAATAATATTGGCAGTTGTAACTGATGTTTTGGCAGCTTTGTTTATGGGTGTATTTAACTGGAAATCAACTTTTCAAATAATAGTGATAGCAACGTTTCTTTGGATAGGAATTATCGTAGCTGATTTCATGTCAAAGATTCTCTTTTAAAATGTCAACAACAAAAATTTTTCAATTTTATCGAAAGGAAATTTTTAGGGTGTAGAATTTTAGGTTTTTCCAACTGTCTGGAAAATTGCTTCAATAAAATCGTTGGTTGTTATTCCTACTGGGTTAAGTTTATTTTCTTCAAAAAACTTGTTTACAGCATTTGTTAAAGATTCTCTATCAACCGAAACACCTACAAGGCTTTGGGAAAACCCAAGAAATTTTTCTTCAGGATAAACAAAGAAATCTCCAGTTATTAAGATGTCTTTTATAATGTTGTTTTCAACGTAAGCTGAAACTTTAACTACACCTTTTTTGGCTTTGTAGACAGCTCGGGCGTTTGCAACCTTAAACAAGTCAGGTCTATAATTCCAATCATCCATGAAAAACTTCTTAGCATAAACTTCAGCATTTTTCTTTTCTGTTTTTGTTAGTTTTCCATCAACAAGGTTTACGTTTAATGCTTCCTTAAAACCTTCCTTTAAGCAAGATTTAAGGTTCTCCACGGTTGTGGGAGGTTTCTCAAATCTGTTCAATTCTTTGTTAACCCAAGTTACCCTTTCTTCAAGAGAAGAAACACCCTTATCCTGAAGCTTCTCTTTGGGTACATTTAAAACTTCAAGAAGAGTTTGAATATCAAGATTAAGGTTTAAGAATCCATGTTGAACGATTTTTCCCCAGATTCTTGTTTGTGCACTTCCAGATAGTTTTCTATTCTCAATTTGAACATCGTTTATGGGTGCAAAATATACTGGTAAACCGAATTTTTTAATACCTCTTACAAGACCTTCACAAATAACTTCATAAGACTTTTCAATTTCCTTGGGAACAACCGGGTTGTCTTCCTTTACGATAACAGAGTATGCCGGGGTTTCCGGACCTATTAAAATCGCACCACCACCAGTTATTCTTCTAACGACACCTATTCCTAGCTCCTTACATTTTGCTAAGTTAATCTCTTCTTCAACCTTTTGAAAATAACCTAAGGTTATGACGGGTCTGTCTGCCCTCCAGAAAAGAACGGTAGGTTTACTTCTTCTTGACCTTGCAATTGCTTCTTCTATCCCGTGAAGTCTTTCTATTTGAATAAGGTCTAGGTCTATAAAACGCCAATCTTCAATCGGCATATTTTTCCCTCTCCTTCTTTAAAAATTCTTCAAAGAATTTTGAAGCTCTTTTTACGGTTAAAAGCCTTTTGATTTCAGATTTATTTTTTATACTTAACTTAAAAAGCCAACCTTCCCCGTAAGGGTCCTTGT
>CAZNLG010000032.1:0-11162 GCA_964573765.1 uncultured Candidatus Bathyarchaeia archaeon
AACGCATACGTGGGATGGGGCGAAGGATTGGCAAAGTGTACAACCATAGAAAACATCAACTTCATCATCTGTCATACCTCTAACTCTTGCATCTCTTTTCTCGTAGATTTGTTGTGCTTCCTTGTATCTTTTCTTTACTTCTTCAGGTTCTGTTATGAAGGTTATCTGTATTTTTTCTATGATGGGTAATTCACTTTTGTACAGTCTGCAAAGGATTTTTCCAACAACATTGAGGTTTAAACCTTTCTTTACGGCTTTTTTGTCCATACGTAACCAGATTGTGTCACGTTGGTTTAGATGCATAAATCCTTGGATCCAGTTACAAAAATCATGGATACGACGTTCCATGACTCCTTCCATGTCTTCTTCAAGTTCTTTTCCTGCAACTTCAATGTAGATACCAAAAGGAATCTTACTTCCTTCGGGTATTTGGTCGATTTCCGGACCTATCACCGTGATTTTTCCATCTTCTACTTCTTCCGGTTTTCTAACCCTAAGAAGTTCAAATTTTTCTTTTACATCAGGGCCACCAAGCTCTACATGCATGGCTGGTTTTCGTATTCTTTCTCCCTCGTAAGTTACTCCTACATCTACGGGTATATCTGCAAACATTCCAGATTTACTCATTTTCTCCCCTTCTATACAATTTTTGTTTAAGTTTTTATCTTTTTCTTCTCCAATTCTTCCACAATTATGTTTAAGTTTTTTTCCCAGTCTTTAAGGGATAGATTAGGAAATGACCAGTTACAGTGAGGTTGATAATACCTATCCAAGGAAATTGTTTTGAGATGTCTAAAGGCAAAGGATTTAAGTCCAGATTCAATCACCCAACTCATGTAATAGTGGCTAATTCCAAGGATTAGAGCAAGGTCATGGGGAGGCTTTTTGTCTGAGATGCTCCATTCTGGGTCTGTAAGTCTGTTTCCAATGTCCATGGAGGTCATCCATGCAGCCGGCCTGAAATCTCTTTTCAAGAATTCTGAAACTGTGTGAGCTGTTGCGACCACAGGCATGTCTGTTGCTTTTGCGATTCGAATCACATAATCGATGGGCTTTTTGCCGTTGCCGAAATCTGTTTCTGCCGCTTTAAACCCCACAACAAGGATAGGGTTTTTGGCTCTTGTTAATAGGGCTGAAACAAGTTCAGGCTTTGTTATCACAACAGCTTTGGTTGGACCTGGAATCTCATATTTTTGCCACGGTTCTGCTGTTGCCATATTTTATCCCCCCTTCTTCACTCTAGTAAGTCTAGGTAGCAGGGTTGGGTCTGGTGATGGATTTTCCCATTCCTTCCAACCCTTCTCTTTAAGAAACTCTAAGATTTCATCCTTCATTGTGACAGGTATATCTGCAACTGTACGTACAAAGAGGTGAATATCATCTGGTAATGTTCCATAAAACCTTTTGTGTAGGTCGATGTAATGGTTAAGCTTTATGGCTCTACCTTTTGTTGTATCGCTAGGTCTCATACAAAGTTTAGGTATCATAACCATTGCCTCTTCAAGAGTTTCAACTGGATAGAATAGGTGTTCTGGTGTTGGACCCACATAAACCCTTTCTCCTGTTCTAGCATCTATCACATACCAGTCTTCATCCCTATCCTTTCTTCCAAGTAAAGCTCTCCTATACTTTGAGCCATGGGGGCCAACGATAACTGGTATACCAAGCCTCCAAAATCCGCTTGCTATTGAGGATGCTTTCTGAGACATTGCTCCCCAAGAAATACCAACAGCCCCAACCCTATTATGTACGTAATCTGCGATCTCTTCATAGTTTGAGTTTAACTTACGTTTTGCGAATATGCTTGCAATTTTAATCGCAGCACCTGAAATGTGTGGGTTACTGACGCATGAACCCACATTTACAACTCCTCCAGCATCAAAAGCTCCCGAGAAGGCCTCATATACGGTAAGACCTTCCTCATTTCGATACATAGCCATAGCCATTGCAGCACATCCTGTTGCGACAACTATAAAGTTCCTTTTTGCAAACTCTTCAGCAATAAGAGCATTAGCTCTCCAATCAGGCCAGTTTGCACAACCAACAAGAGCGACAACACCGGGTATCTCTCCCATAACGATAGGTCCACCAACCCTCCTAATCTCAACATCTTGGATGGGTCCCCTTCCAGCCCTAATCTTAAACTTTTCTTCCCTTATCTTTATTCTTGAGGCTCCAACCATTAGGGTATGTGGATGAAGATTGTTTGGACATACACCTTCAGATTCACACCTTACACAACCAATGCATCTTTCATATAGGTCAGCTAAGGGTTTAAGGTCTCCTTTGGCTGCTGCCTTCATGGCTTCTGGAATAGGTAGGTTGTTAGGACATACTCTTTGGCAACTATGACATTGGGTACATTTTTTAGCGGCTTCAATAATCTGAGAGTCTTCTGGGATTATACCCATTTTTCTACGTTTTGGAGCTATAGCCACAGCAACCCTTACAGCAACCTCACCAGCCTTTTCAGAGTTTAGGATACATGCTCCAGGAGCTTTTCCACTTACAAGGTCGTTTACTATTTCATCTGTTGGGTCGTTTGTTCTGTCTGGGAGGCCTTGGAAGTTTTTGTAGTGGGTTGAGATTAGGACAGCGTTAACCTTCATCGCCTCATTTAGGATGTCTGTTCTGATACACTGTTCATCAACAACTATAACATCAGCCACACCAGACCTAACAAACCTTAGCTGATGAGATAAAGGTCCAACAATTTTTGCTTTTTGGGTATGTCTAGTAATATCTATGGCTGTACAACATATTCCACATAGCTCAACATCGTTTTCAAGCCCGTTTCTTTTCATATACTCGTAAATTTCAACAGCTGGTGGAACGTTATGACCTATAACCAAGATTACAGGTTTATGTGTGTCTATAGTTCCAATACCAATCTCAACTAATGGTGCTTCAGGGTCTGCTTTTGGAAAGTTGTAGGTTGAGATCTGAGCAATATCACAAGCTTCCATAGCCACATGGTCAATCATTCCAGCATGAAAAACTTTAGATTCAAAGTCTATGTTGTTACCTTCTTGTCCTGTATGACAACATGAAAGCAGATGAACAATTTCTTTTTCACAGTATTCTACGATATCTTCAAGGTCACCTAAAGTTTTAGGTTTGATACCTGTAACCAAACGTGCATGTGGAGCTTCAAGGTAAACCGAGCCGTTTCCAACGTTAATCGGATGGTCTCTTCCGAACTTTTTTATAAGTTCTTCGACAAGATGTCTGGCATGTCCTGTGTGGGTTGCAGCACCTATACTACATGAAAGAAGCACTATCCTAGATTGTTGGGCAGCCATATCTAATCCACATGCACCTCTCTTTCCCTTGCTTAAGTCACATTTACCCATTGTACATAAACAACAAAGGTCACAAAACGGTAAGTAAAACGGTTTGTATTTTTTTAGAAGTTTAAGGTCCCATTCCCGTAAAGCTGCAATGTCAGGCATCGAGGTTGGTCCTGGTGTTTCTTCCCATTCTTCGACAACCCTTCCCACACTTAATTCAAAACCTTTTGCTTTTAGAAGGTCTGTTCCGAACTCATCGATTTTTATACGCATTTTTGTCATTTATCGCACCTCTAAAACTATCTGTTTAAAGGTTGAAGAATTAATTCAGATTTTTTGTATTAAAACTTTACCCAAAAGAACGGTAAGCTTATTTTTAGCTATGTAAATTCTAATTCGTAATTTTAGTACACATCAATGTGGGTGATAAAAAAACGGTTGAAAAAACAGATTTAAAAAAAGTCTTAGAAGTCCTGTTGGATTTTAGGGGGAAAAAGATCAAGGAATACTGTCTGGAAAAATTAAACAAAAACGTAGACCCGTACGAAATTTTTAACGAGTTATCTGCAGGTTTGGAAGAAATAGGTAGGGGATATGAAAACAAGGAATTTCAAAGATATTTTACATCGGATTTGATTGTCTCGGGAAAAAATATGAAGACAGCTATTGAAATACTAAAACCTCACATCAAAAAAATCGAAACTACAAAAGTGAAAGGGAAAGTTGTTCTGGGAACAATTAAGGGAGACGTACATGACATAGGTAAAAACATATTTGCCATAACACTTGAATCAAACGGTTTTGAAGTTATCGACCTTGGAGTGGATGTGGACAAAAAAGTTTTTATTGAAAAGGTGAAAGAAACTGGTGCGGATATTTTAGGTATGTCTGCTCTGTTGACAACAACTGTACCTTACATGGAAGAAGTTGTGGAAGAACTAAGGAAAGAAAGTTTGGATGGGAAAGTTAGAGTTATAATAGGTGGAAGAGCAACAACAGAAGAGTTTGCTAAAAAAATTGGAGTAATCTACGGAAAGGACAGTATAGATGGGTTAAGAAAATGCCTAAGTTTGGTGGAGGGTCAGAAATGAAGATTTGTGTAGTTTATGGTGGACCCTTAGGTGAACAGATGATAAACAACATGGCTGTAAGAGGATATGGAGACAAAATAGTTAATGTGTATGAGCTTAAGCCTGAAACGATAGAAGAAGAATATCCATCAGAAACCAACATTTGGTCAAAAATATGGGAAAACCCGGAAGAATACATACCAAAAAACTTGCCCATGGTAGAGTGTGACCTTTTACTTGTGTTGGGTATTCATTCAAAACTTGGAGACCTAATCCCACCCATAACTGAAAGATTAAAGGTAAAAGCTGTACTCTACCCCATCGATGATAGAGCAACAGCACCTGAAGCCAAAAAATCGATAGAAGAAGAACTTAAAACAAGAGGAATCCATGTTGAATTTCCAGAACCTTTCTGTGTTTTGGAGAAAAGTGAAAATGAACTTATCAATGAGTTTGCTAAAAAATTTGGAAGACCAAAATTTGAAATAAAGCTGGATGAAAACAAAAAGGTGTTAAAAGAGATTAACGTGATAAGAGATACCCCCTGTGGTTCAGCTTCATGTGTCAGCAAAAAACTGGTTAATTTTCCCTACAACGATAAAGAAGCTTTACTAAAAAAAATCTACGATGAACACCACAACGAAGGAAATGAAAATTATTGTCTAGCTGAAATGGACCCTCATTACCCCTTAATGCAGGAAGCAGGAGATTTACTTAAGGATGCAATTTTTGAAGCATGTGGATTTCCTACAACAAAAGACATAATTTTGAAAAGGATAAGTGAAGCAAAAGAAATCAACATCAAAGAACTGGAAGAAATCATTGTTGGTAAACCTGGAGACTGGAAAAACCCTGATAAAGCATGTGATGCAAACAGAACATTCTATCTTTACATCGATGAATTGGTTACGGAAGGAAAGATTGTTAAGGTTGATGATAAACTAAAGCTGGCTTAACTTATTTTCCACATTTCTCAAAAACCAGTGACTCAACAAACATTGTATGAAAATCTTCTTCAGTCTCTAATCTAATATGTTTGACCTTTTTTGAGATTTCTTCAACTTCTTTTCTTCTTTCTTCGGAAACTAAAACTTCTGTGGCACCTTCTATGGCGGCATTTCCAACTTTTTCTATCCTGTCAGGAGGTATTTCTGGGAGCATTCCAATTTTAAGTGCATGTTCAGAGTTGATGTAGGTACCAAAAGCTCCTGCGAGGTAAAGTTTTTTCACATCTTCAACGGAAACCTTGTAATGTTTCATTAGTATTTTTGAACCTACACAGATAGCTGCTTTTGCAAGTTTTAGGTTGTCTATGTCTTCTCCATCTAAGAAAATACGTTTTCCGTTTTCTGCTAGAACAAATTCATTTCCATTGGATAGCTTACCCGTGTAGTCGATTATTCCTTTTTCCAACATATGGGCAAGGGCATCTATCAAACCGGAGCCACATATTCCGATGGGAGAAACGTTTCCGATGGTTTCGTATTTAACCTTTAAATCTGGGGTTATCTCTACTTTTTGAATTGCACCTTCAACAGCCCCAACTCCACATTTTACACCAGCACCTTCAAAAGCCGGTCCAGATGCACAGGAAGTTACAATTATTTTATCCTTGTTTCCGATTGCTATTTCCGTGTTGGTTCCGATGTCTATTGCCATGGTTATTTCCGAATTTTTATGCATTTCAGTTACAAGTATAACTGCAAGTGTGTCTGCTCCGACAAAATGACCTATAAGGGGGAGAGCATAAACGTTTGCGTTTGGATTGATTGTTATCCCTAAATCTTTTGCTGTTGTGTTTACAGAACTTAGACTAACAGGTTCAAACGGTGCTTCCCCTAAACTTTTTACCGGATGTCCGATAAAGATGTCTCTCATGGTGGTGTTACCTACAACAACCATCTCATAGATATGGTTTGGGTTAACAGGTCCCTTTTGAATCATTTGATTGATACCATTTCTGATTGCTTGTTCTAAAGGTTCTTGACCTACTGTTCTAGCATAGTTTATTCTGTCGATAACATTATCACCATAATCTATTTGGGGGTTTAACATGGAAAGAGAAAAAACTTCTTCTCCAGATTCTAGGTTAACCCAACGCATTGCAAGGGTTGTTGTTCCAATATCCAAGGCTAACCCGTAAAGTTCACCTTCATAGGAAGCTATTTCCTTGTTTTTCCAGAAGATTTTTTCACCTAAAGGTGTAAGTTTTCTTTTTACAACCGGATTTAGAGGGACTTCCTTTCTTCTCCCCTTCTCTAAGATTTTTGCATACTTTGGAACTTCAACATAGATATCAACGTCTTCTTTTACAACAACAGCCTGACATGCAAGTCTGTATCCGGGACTTTTGATTGCTTCTTTTTCTGCTTCCGTCATAGGGCTTAAACTTTCCAGTCCATCTACCTTGACTAAGCATCCTCTACATTTACCTTGACCACCACAAGAAGCATTTATGTGTATTCCAAGCTCTTGAATGTGGGAAAGAAGAGTTTTTCCCTTTGTTAACTTTGTTTTCTTACCATGTGATGTGACAACAATCCAGCCCATACTAAATCTAAGGAATTTAACGTCTCCTCCAATAAAAATATTATACAACTAGACTACGATTAATATGTCAACACTTTATTCTGAAATAGGTGTGTTAAAAAATGGTAAAAATAGCTGTAACAGGAAAAGGTGGTGTTGGAAAAACAACGATAACAGCAGGTCTTGCTCGAGCATTTTCACGAAGAGGATATAAAGTTGTAGCTTTAGATGTTGACCCGTCTCCAAACCTACTTTCTTCGTTAGGTTGTGAAGAAAACATAAACATGGAAAACATTGAACCTCTTATGGAAAAATCTGACCTGATCCGGGAAAGAACCGGAGCACCTCCTCAGGGTTATGGTTTAGTGTTTAAATTAAACCCAAAAGTTGACGATATACTTGATAGATTTGGTATAAGATGTAAAGATGATGTTAAACTGCTTGTTCTGGGAACGATTAAACAAGGTGGTGGAGGATGTTTCTGTCCTGCAAATGCTTTTGCCAGAAGACTTGTGGATTATCTTAGTGGAGGGGTAGACGTTTTACTTATGGATATGGAAGCTGGAGTAGAACATTTGGGACGGGGAACAACTAGAACCGTGGAGATTCTTTTAACCGTTGTGGAGCCAAGCTTAAAATCCGTGGAAACAACTAAACATATAAAAAAGCTTGCATCTGACCTTGGAATCAAAAAAGTTTTAGCGGTAATCAACAAGGTAAAGTCTGCAGAAGAAGAGAAACTAATCTCAGATAGCCTCCAAAAAGTAGGTGTTCCGTTGATTTATAAGATTCCGTATGATGAAGCAATGATGAAAGCAGATTTGGAAGGTGTTTCTATTTTCGACCTTAAAGAAGGAAATCAGATGTTTAAAAGAATGGAAGAATTAAGTAAGATTCTTGAAAAAGAAGTTGAATTTCCAAAAATTTAAAACTAAAAACACTTATGAAACAACCACCACCTGAACATACTTTCTTTTTTAGTTTGGGTTAAGCTGTTTTGTTGAAGAACAATTTAAAGCTCAAATGGAGAAAAGGTTAAGTGAAAGGAAGACTGGAAGAAGCCCTAAAAAGAAGATATCCCAACGAAGATGTAAACCTACTGGCAGAAATACTTAGGAAAGCTGTGAAAAAAGAAAAGATTTCCTATGAAGAAATCGATGTTCAGGAAGAAGTAAAAGAAGATTTACTACTTTTTTTGGTTGGTGAAAGACTTTTACTTCCCAACAAAATCTGGAAAACTTTAGCATGGGATGACCGGGTCTTTACACCAAAACATGGAGAAGTGTATACCGTACCCAACGTGGTCAAACATTTGGTTAGAAAAGCTGAAGAAACAGGTGAGTGGGACCCTGAATATGCTGTAAAGAATTATCTTGAAGAGATCGGGGAAAGGGAAGTAGATAAAATAACAAAACTCTTCAGAAAGGTAAAAGAAAAAGTTAGGATGGGAGAAAACAAGTTAACTCCTGAAGTTTTAAAGGAATCTCTAAATGAACTTGGTTTTGATTTAAACATTGAAAAAGTTATCATCGAGTTTAAGGGTGGGGGTATAATCAGTCCACATCTTAGAGATTCTTTACGTTCAAAACAACTTAAATATGAGATTAACCCGTCATGTTTAGATAAAAATCAATGTTAGATGGGAAGGATAATTATGGCTATCATTGTTTTTCCTGGGAAAGGTGGAACTGGAAAAACTACTCTCTCAGCTTTATGTGTCAAGTATTTTACGGAAAAGGAGAAAGTAACTTTAGCTTTAGACCTTGACCCAGACTCCCACCTGTACAAGCTTTTGGGTACACAGATAAAAAGCACCATAGGACAGATGGTTGACCGAATTCATAAGGAGAAAAAAGCAGAACTTGAACCAAAAAAACCTGTAGATGTATCCGACCAAGAATATTTTTTGTCTCTTATAGTAGAAGAAGTGCTGGTTGAAGGTGAAGAATTCGACCTTCTAACCCTAGGAAAACCTTCCATCGACATAGACTGTTATTGTCCTGCTTTTCTTTGGTCTCAGTATGCTATATCCCAGATAATGAAAAGTTATGGTGTAACCTATGAAAACATGGTTGTTGACTGTGACCCTGGAACCGAAATTTTTCCAAGAAAGATTCTTGATGAAATTGCACGTTTTTCACCTATCGACCATATCTTGATAGTTATAGATGGTTCAAGGATGAGTCTTGACACAGCAAAGGACATAATCATGGAAGTAAAGAAAAGTGGTTTAAAAGTTAAAAATCTAGCATGTATCGGTAACAGGGTTGATGATGAAGCCTTTCAAAAACAGATAAAAGAAGTTGCAAAAAACAATTACGGTATGGATGTGGTAGGATTCATACCCACTGACCATGAAATCAGTAAGGTAAGTCTAACAGACCAAAATATTCTTAAAATATCAAGCTCGCCTGCTTACCAAGCCTTAAAAAACATCATGAAAACTCTAAACCTTTAATTTTTTAGGAGCTCCTAAAGGAATTTATAGTCGTTGCTTCTTAAACCATACTGTTAAAGGGAGTATTTAATGTCTAAAATTTTTTGTTAGGTGAAAAATTTGAAAGTTGAATTGGTAAGATATACTCCTGAACCAAAACAACTGATTAAGGATGCTGTAAGTATAACCACGATGACGGAGCCTCATGATAAAATAATTAAACGTCTTATAAAGGCTGGGGCTGAGTCTCCCCTTGAACATGTAGTTTTTACTTTTAAAGTTTCAGGTGTAAGCCGTGTTTTAACTCATCAACTTGTACGACATAGAATAGCAAGTTACACTCAAGAAAGCCAAAGGTATGTTGGATATGAAAATTTAACGGATGAAGAAATCGTTGAACATATAGTTGTACCTTATCCAAAGAACTATCCAAAAGAATCTTATGATGAATACATTGAGTTTATGAAAAAAGAAGTTGAATTTTATAAACGTTTACGAAACGTGTGGAAATGGGACAAGGAAGATGCAAGAGGTGTACTAGGACAGTATTTTACAACTACCATCTATATCACGATGAACGTAAGAAGTTTAAGAAACTTTTTTAAACTTCGTTGTCATCCTTCAGCTCAATGGGAAATCAGACAGTTAGCTAATAAAATGTTAAAACTTTGTAAAGAAGTCTTACCTGATGCGTTTTATGATATAAAAGGGGAAGATGAAGTTTAACTGAAGTCTTGCCTTGACAAAAATTCTTTTTCATAATCCCAACGATTTTATGTTTCCAACGTGGAATGTTTCAGTTGGTTAAAGGTTTGGTTAAAGAGAAAATTCTTGAGTTGCTTAAGAAGAAAACCTATGTTTCTGGAAGTGAGTTAAGTAGGAAATTTAACCTTTCAAGAACAGCTGTTTGGAAACATATTAAAGCCTTAAGGAGAAAAGGATACGTGGTTGAAGCTAAACCGAGACAAGGATACCGTTTAGTTAAAACACCAGACCTACTTTTACCAGTTGAGATTAAAGCCGAATTAAAAACAAAGATTTTTGGTAAGAAGATTTTCCATTTTAACGAAGTAACTTCAACCCAAGAAGTTGCAAAAAAACTTGCCACACAAGGTTTTGAAGAAGGAACCGTGGTTGTTGCTGAAAAACAAAGTAAAGGAAAGGGTAGGGTTGGACGTGAATGGGTTTCCCCTCTTGGAGGCGTTTGGCTTTCCATCATCCTTAAACCAAACATTCTTCCACATCAAGCACAAAAAATCACCTTGGTTGTTGCTGTTGCCGTTGCCAATGTAATAAGAAGACTTTATGGTTTGGATGCAAAAATAAAATGGCCAAACGATGTTTTGATTGATAAGAAAAAAGTTTGTGGTATACTGGTTGAAGCAAGCGGTGAAGTTGACAGATTAAACTACATGGTTGTAGGTGTTGGGGTAAACCTAAACGTTAACCCGGCTACGGTTGAGTCAAAACTTGTTAAAACAGCAACATCGATAAGTGAAATTTTGGGAAGAGAAGTTTCAAAGGTTGAATTTACAAGAGAATTTTTGGTTGAATTTGAGAAGCTCTACAAACTTTTTGGTTCTGGTGGGTTTAATCAAATACTGGAAGAATGGAAAAAACTGAGTGAAACTTTAGGTTGTAAGGTGAAAATTGTTTCTCAGAACGAAGTTTTTGTTGGTGAAGCTTTAGATGTTGATGAAGAAGGTTTTCTTCTTGTTAAACTACCTAACGGTTTTGTGAAAAAGGTTGTTTCGGGAGATGTTTATGTTCGAAAAGTTTAAGGTTTGTTTCTTCAGCACTACCATAACCGGAAAACATTCTGATGGTCCAGAGTCG
>CAZNLG010000033.1:0-1690 GCA_964573765.1 uncultured Candidatus Bathyarchaeia archaeon
GAATTCTTCCTTAAATAAAATATAGAACCATTATTTTTTGATTTATTCTTGTTAATTACTGGTCTACAAAGGATACGATAATAGTGACCGTTTGGATTATTCTATCGGCAATAATAATTTCACCACTTTACAACTGGCATGGTATACACTTGTCAGCATGGGCGGTAATCTGGGAGCTAATCACAGTAGTGATTGTAAGTCCGATAACCCACAAGACAAGAGTACCTAAAAGTAAGGTTAAGGAAGTTAAAGAAATTCCATGGCATTAACCTTAATAAATATCCTTTTTTTTGAAAACGGAGATTACAAGCCAAAAATTTTAAAACTCTAACATTTCCTCCAAAGGTTAAACTTAAACTTTTTGAAGTTTTATAAACAACACAAAAAATCTCCTTAGTAAGGGGATAAAGTCTTACCTGGGCCTGTGGTCTAGTCTGGATAGGACGTTGGCCTCCGGAGCCAAAGGTCAGGGGTTCAAATCCCCTCAGGCCCGTCATTTTTTTGTTTTATGTTGGAAGATTCGGTCAAAGATAGATTCTTATGTTTGTATATTTTAAAGTTAATAGGACGGTTTGATGGTGATGAAGCCTCCCTGTATGATTATGGTTAAGTTTGTCATACCTTCCATTCGAGTTGTTGTTGCAAAAAAACTTGTTGAAGAATATGGTTTAAGTCAAGCAGAAACAGCTAGAAGACTTCAAGTTACCCGTGCAGCAATAACTCAGTATCTTAAAGGTCTTCGTGGAGAAGAAGAGTTTAAATTTTTGGAGAAGTCAAGTAAAGTTAAAAAAGCAATGGAAAAACTAACAAAAGAGTTAGCAAAGGAAAATCCGGAAGTTCCCATGATCCTGAAAAGTCTTTGTGAAGTTTGTAAAACCATTCGACGGGAACACTTGATCTGTAGTTATTGTGGGGAAGAGCTACCTGAGCTTAAGAAAACTGAATGTAATATCTGTTTTTAATTTTTTTGACTGTTAACTGCGTTAACTTTATATAGGATGAAAATGTTAACAATGTTAACTATACTTCTTCTAAGATTAGAAGAAACTATGGTTAAACAAAAAGTAGACTATTATGAAATTCTTCAACTGATAAAGGATAACGGTAAAAATGGAATCCTACAGTCTGAACTCTGGAAAAAGATCGGAGCCACAAGTAGGGAAGGTTCTCGTATTGCTTCAAAATTGTTAAAATTTGGTTTGATAGGAAGAAAACGTGTGCTTCACAATGGGAAATGGACTTATAGACTACTACCAACTAAGCTTCCGGTTAACATAGAATCAATAATGGATTTACCATGTGCATTTTGTACCGACCAAGAAAGATGCGGGGAAGAAAAATACATCACTCCAGAAAGATGTGAAAAACTCACAAATTATCTAATGAAAAACCTCAAAAACTAGTTTTTTAATTTGGTAACTCAAAAAAGTTTGTTTAGATTGTTTTGGATGCTTTACCTAAAGCTTTAAGCAACTCAACTAGAATTCCCAATCCTCTTTGTATTTCTTCATCTCTTAAAGCTGATAAAAGTCCCAACAAACCTACTTTTGGAGGGTTTAGTATAGCCTTATCTAAGCTTGGTTCTTGTAATGCCCTTTCAAGAACATCAATCAAAATCCATGTTTGAAATAGCATTTACAAGTTTAAGTATTGGAGATAAAATCCTTGATATATCAATTTATAGCCTAGT
>CAZNLG010000033.1:1790-6436 GCA_964573765.1 uncultured Candidatus Bathyarchaeia archaeon
TTATAGCCTAGTCATTTTAGGTAGTTCTGAAGAAACTTTACCGTGTTAAGTAGGTCTACCAATGCTTCAAGAGTCTGTTTATCCAACGATAGGGTTGCTTCATCTGGGTTAACATCTTTTTTGGATTCATAAACATCACCTACAGGAAAGCCTTAATACCTCAATTCCAACATGTGTAATAGTATATTCGGTAGATGAACCAACCTAGTTTTGTAGCTTTAAATGGTTCCTGAGGTTTTCCATAAGTCCAAGCAACCATGTAGGCTTCTTCCTTTGTCAAAGGTTCTTATTTGGTCTCTTAGTTTTAAGGCTTCCCCAGAGTGTAAAATGTACCATAATCTTTTGGTAATCCATGAACATCTTCAAAACTTACATCTACAACCAGTTACCATCAAAAGGTAATCGTAGGAGTATTTTTTACCACTCTTAACGGTTACTTCCCTGTTAGCCAGATTAACATGACTGGTTTCTCCGTCTGGTTCAATATGGTTTTGATTCTTGGACTAATCAACTTTGTTTTTTCTCCTTCTTATATCATCTACGGTATAGAATTCAAAGGGAAGAAAAGTAAAACCTCCTTGGTTTATGTTTACACTTTCCTTATCCAACACCGTTATTTCCACTTCATCTCTAGCAATTTCTCTTCTAAGTTCCCTAGCCAACTTATTGGATGTTATCATTCCAGCTGCGTCAGCATCTAAAATTAAAATTTTTTTCGTAATATCAACTACCCTTCCTTTGACAATGATTGAAGTATCACTACTACTATAAACTTAAGTGTTACCATTAATGATAAGAAAACTTAAACACCTTGACCTTCCTTGTACATTTTATATTTTATCGTATCCTTAACTATCTTTGTTAGATAACCCGTGGAAAGTGAAAAACATGAAAGATACAATTAAAAATTTAGCAAAGGCATTTATCGGTGAAAGTCAAGCAAGAAATCGCTATACACTTTATTCTAAGGTTGCCAAGCAAGAAGGCTATGAACAAATTGCAGAAACCTTTCTGACAACAGCAGAAAACGAAAAGGAACATGCGATTACCTTGTTTAAACTAATCAACGAGTTAAAGAAAAAAAGTAATGAAAAACTAGCCGAGATTAAAGTGGAAGCAGTAACACCAACAACCTTTGCCAGTACAACAGAAAACCTAAAAGCCGCCATTACTGGAGAAAACTATGAACATACCACAATGTACCCAAAATTTGCTGAAACCGCGGAAAAAGAAGGTCTTCCCGAAGTTGCAGCAACGTTAAGAGCAATAGCCAAGGCTGAGGAACATCATGAAGAAAGATTTAAAAAACTGTTAAAACAGGTAGAAGCTGGTACCTTTTTCAAGAAAGAAAAAGAAGTTTGGTGGGTATGTAGAGAATGTGGTTATGTTCATTTTGGAAAGGAACCACCAGAAAGATGTCCATCCTGTAATCATCCAAGAAAATACTTCCAACTTAAATGTGAAGAATACTAACGGTATGTTTAGGTAATGTAAAAATGACCGAAAAATTACAGATATACAAATGTAATGTTTGTGGAAACATAGTTGAAGTTTTACATCCTGGAAAAGGACAACTTGTATGTTGTGGTAACCCATGCAACTATTAACAGAAAAAACTGAAGATACCGGAAAAGAGAAGCATAGTCCCGTAACGGAAAAAACTGAGAAAGGAGTAAAAGTAAAGGTTGGTTCGGTTCCCCACCCGATGGAAGAAAAACATTACATTGAATGGGTTGAAGTAATTGTCAACGGTGAAGTTTATCGAAAGTTTTTAGGTCCAGGGGATAAACCGGAAGCAGAATTTAACCTTAAAGAAGTAGAAAAAGTCAAAGCTGAAGCATATTGTAACATTCATGGTTTATGGAAATCTTCCTAACATGTAAACCTACAACACATAAAAGACAAACTTTATTTTTCTTTTGTTTCTTCGGTGGAAGCGGGACATGTAAGTTCTTCTGAAAGCATTAACTGGGTTAAGCAAACAGGGTTTTCCTTAAAAACTTCACAAACCTTTAAGGCTTCTCCGCAAGTTTTACACATGTTTATAGCCTTACGGTAAAGTTCACATATTTTGCTTCGTAACTCTTTGATTAACGGGTCGGAACGGTAAAGTCATTATGTCAATATCTCCAAGTTCTTTGATTCTTTTTTCAATTTGCATACATAATTCATCTACCTGTTTACGAATATTTCCTATTGTGGTTTCCATATTTCTACCTCCAATTTAGTTAATTATACTTGAGTTAGGTAGATAAGATTATTGTTTTAGCGGGAGTCTTGTGCTTCTTTTATGGCTTTTAGGACTTCTTCTCTTATGATGTATCCGGCCTTATGAAGAATCGTGTCACCTATTTCCCTATCTATTTCCATGCTAGCTGTACATGGATAGGTATGATGAGCCTTAGATACAACTTCTTTTATACCTTTCACTTTATGTCCTTTAACTTGTTGAGCTATGTACCATGTTGAACCACAAGGAGCACTTCTCAAAACATGAGTTCTACGGATCACATCTTCAACGATTTCAACTTTAATTTTGGGTCTTCCTATCCTGTATCTTTCAATAAAAACATCAACAATTCCACCGTTTCCAACCTTTTCTAAAGAACAAAAGGGTTTTGGAAAAACTGAAACAACACCTACTTCTTCAAGTTCATTTTTTAATTGATTTCTAACTGCTGGGGGACACCAATGGCTTTGTTCTATCGGAACAATTACACCTTTAACTTTACTGTCAACTATAAGTTTTGGAACAGCCAAAAGTAGGTCTGGATGAACCCCAATAACAACCAGTATCTCAGCTGAACCTACATTGGAAGGTAGGTAACCTTCCGGTTCATCGATAAACGATGGTAAGCTGGTCATGTTAACCTTAAAAACACCTTCAAAATCCGATGCGTAAGATGGATAAGCTGCTCTACAATGTTCACAAAGTAACCCGCATGTTTCACAAAAAGTCGAACAGTTTAGCAGGTTACCTATAAAACGTTCCCCAAACTCATCTCCATAAATCACGTAAAGCTTCATTCTAAACCCGAAACATTCTCTCTAAAAAAAGTTTTAGGGTTTAGAATAAACTTCCTTCAACTTGTGTAATCTTCCAGTTTTATCTTTTCCAATCTAGGTATCTTTGCTCTTTTAAACTTTTCACGGTCCTTTAATGGTTTGGTTACATCCATACCAATCCTGACGGAAGTTCCATTAGGTTTGGTTACACACTCAAAACGCCAAGCAGCAACGTTTGGAATAATAACCATCCTAGACCTATCTGGAAGTCTGCTGAATGTTGCCCATTCAACATCTTCAGGATTTCGTATGTCCACATCTTCATCCACGACGATTATCTGTTTTACAAAAGCATTTACTGGTAGAAGTCCAGCACTTAAATTAAAAGCTGTTTTTATAACTTCTCTTGGTTCCCTTTCGTTTTTCTTATCCATGGATATCACAAGTTTCAACATCGTTCCTGTAGAAGGAGCCCATACAAGGTTTGCATCCTTTACACTTTCAAATTTAGATTTAAGTCCTTCCAAGATTGTTTGATTTAACATTGTGTTGATTATGTTTATAAGTGCATAATGTTCCTTTGCCGGTCCTCCAAGAATTGTTTGGAACCATGGGTTTTCACGGTGACAAACAGCTGTTATGGTTATGATGGAAGATGTACTAGAACCATAGTATCCACTAAATTCACCTATAGGTCCTTCTGAAACCTTGTTTTTTACGTTAACCTTTCCTTCTAAAACTATTTCTGTATTGCTTGGAATTGTTAATTCAACAGTTTCACCCTTTACAACTTTGATTGGTTCACCATTAAGCGAACCTGCAACATCGAACTCACTTAGGTTTGGTGGTGCTTTGGATACCGCTGAAGCTAAAATAACAGGGTCTACACCTATAGCCACAGCTAAATCCATACTTTCATAACCTTTTTCTTCAATGTTTTTGTAGATGTTTCCAAGGTTACTTATCGCAGAACCATAGACAGTGATCTCTTTTTTACCATGTACCTGAGTTCGATATACCCCTAAATTTAAAACGTTTGTTTCAGGGTTTTTTGCAATGGAAACTCCGGCTGTTATGTAGGGTCCCCCATCCGACTCAAAGAAGGTTGGAACTGGTAGTTTTTCCAAATCAACATCATCACCTGTTTCAACAACTTCCTTAACAGGACCACTTCCAACTTCTGTAGGTGGTGTTGGTTTTGATATTGCAGAGTTAACTAACTCAAAAAAATCCTTGTAACCAAACTCTTCTTCTTTAAAACCTAAAGCTAAACCAAGTCTACCTATCTGTTGATATAAACCACCAACAACCGGAATGTTTTTTCCTTTTACTTTTTCAAAAAAAACAGCTTTACCTTGTTCTTCAGCTCTCCAAAGAACAGCTCCAAGTTCATATTTTGGGTCTACTTCTCTCTTCACCCTAACAAGCTTATTTTCTTCTTCTAGAAGCTTAATAAAAGACCTAAAATCATAAGGCATCTTTCTCCTCCCCATCATGGTTTCTTAAAAACAATTAAAAGATTAAAATTTTTAGGTTTGTTCCCAGATTGTTAAATCAGAAAGTTACATGATGATAAACTGGAAAGAATATGCAAAATTTATGTCTGGATTTTTTGCTTGGATGTTTCTTGGAAGCTTCTT
>CAZNLG010000033.1:6536-10697 GCA_964573765.1 uncultured Candidatus Bathyarchaeia archaeon
AACCTAAACGGTAAGGACAAGGTTTGAACCAAAACCCTTTTGGTAGCTTCAGAAAAGAATGTGAAACAGTTATCCAAAACGTAGTTGAAAGACTTTATCCAAATTTTAGTCTACCAAAGTTTTTTTTAAACATACCATCAACGCTTCAACATGGAGATTTATCTTCTTCTCTATGCTTTGAACTTTCAAAAAACCTAAAAGAAAACCCAAACATTTTAGCTTCAAAATTTTGTGAAGAAATATCCAAATTAAACCTTAACCTAATAGAGAAGGTTGAAGCAGTCAACGGATACATAAACTTCTTTGTTAACCTAAAAAAACTAAGCGAAATAACAGTCAATTCCATTGAAAACCTAGGGTCAGAATACGGATTTATCAAAACTGATAAACCAAAAAAGATAATTGTTGAACATACCAGTGCAAACCCAAGCGGACCTCTTCATGCTGGAACTGCGAGAAACGCCATCCTTGGTGATGCATTAGCAAGAATGTTGGAAGCAAGAGGCCACCAAGTTAGAAGACATTTCTATGTTAACGATGTAGGAAGACAAGTGGCTTTTGTTGCTTACGGTTACAAACTTCTTGGTGAACCTCCGATTCCTGAAAAACCAGACAGATGGCTTGGTTTTGTTTATACAGCCACAAACTGTGCAATCACAATCAAACATTTAAAAGAAAAAATTAACACAACCAAAGACCCTTCAAAAATTCGGATGCTTAAAGAAGAACTGGATGATTATGTAGCTGTTGCTGCGGAACTTGAGTCAACCCATAAAGATGAATTTTATAAAATCTGGGAAGGTGTAAACTCAGACCCCAACCCTGAAAAAACAATAGACCAGGTCATAAAAAACTACGAAATTGGTGAACCAAAAACTAAGAGACTTATCAAAAAAATCGTTACTGCTTGCCTTAAAGGATTTAGGGAGACTCTAGAAAAAGCTGAAATAAAATTCGACAGTTGGGATTGGGAAAGTGACCTTGTTTGGAGTGGAGAAGTTGAAGCAGCTGTTAAAAGGCTTAAGGAAACTCCCTATACGTTTACCCGTGAAGGTGCTCTAGTTTTTAACGTAGGTCTTGCAGCAGAAAATTTAGGAGTTAAAACAAAAATTTTTGGAGAACATATCCCAGAAATACCTTCTCTTGTCTTAGTTAGAAGTGATGGAACAACCCTGTATACAACACGTGATATTGCTTACCATTTAAGAAAGTTTAATTGGGCTGAAGAAGCAATAAACGTTGTGGGAGTTGACCAAAAGCTAGCTCAATCTCAACTTAAAGTAGCCTTACTTGTTCTTGGAGTTGATAAAGCCTTAGATTTTCTGGTTCATTATGCTTATGAGCTTGTTAAACTTCCAGGTTACAGAATGTCAAGAAGAAGGGGGAAATACATAACTTTTGATGAATTGATGGATGAAGCCATAAACATGGCTTATGAAGAAGTTTCAAAACGTTCACCAAAAATGAGTGAAAAACAAAAAACTAGAATAGCAAAAGCAGTAGGGTTGGGAGCTGTAAAATACACAATGTTAAGTGTTTCAGCAACAAAAACCTTAAGCTTTACTTGGGACAAAGTTTTAAACTTTGAAACCAATGCTGCCCCCTATGTTCAATATGCTCATGCAAGAGCATCCAGTATCCTTAGAAAAGCAAAATTTAAACTAACCAAAACACCAGATTACGGGCTTCTCCAAAATCCACTGGAAAAACAATTGGTCATAAAACTCTCAAGGTTTCCAGAAGTTTTTTGTGAAGCTACCGACAACTTAAAACCAGAATTACTTGTTGAATACGTAAACGGTTTAGCAGATAGTTTTAACGCTTTCTACAACAAACTTCCAGTGTTAAAAGCTGAAGAAGAATTAAGGAACGTAAGACTTCAACTTGTAAAAGCAACAAAAACAGTATTTGAAAACACTTTACACCTTATAGGAATAAAAACACCAGGAAAAATGTAAGGAAAAATAGTGGTTCAACCTCTTACAAAATGTTTAACTTTAAAATTTAGTTGATTGCTTCATTTAGACGTTTAACCACAAAGTCCTTTTCAAGCGAAAGTAAGAATGGTGCAAGTCTTGGTCCAAACTTTTTACCTAGAAAAACCAAGTAAAATGCTTCAAATATTTTTGGACCTATCCCCAACCTTTTACCTACTTCAAAAACTTCAAACTGAAGACTTTCTTCATCCCATTCTTTTTCCATAAGCTTTTCCAGTATCGTTTTTAGGGCTTCTTTCTGTTTTTCACTTAATTTTTTCTTAACTTCTTCCGGTACTGTTTCCGTTATCTTTATCTTTAACTCTTCAGGTGCATAGTTGGTTACCCAATATTCCGCCATCTTTAACCTTTCTTCAACAGCCAAAACTTCTCCAGCATCGATTTCTTCTTTTCCATAAAGCTTTTTTAAAATTGAAATTGATTTTTCCATAACTTTTTTCTTTCCAAGAAGTGGGGTAAGTTGACTGATTACAACCGCAAACCTGTAGGGAAGTCTAACCGGTACGGTTTCAGGTACTTCATGAACCATGGAAAGTGGGTAGACTATCCTTGCCATCGATTCTTCCTGTTCGTTTGAAGCCTTCTCCAAACCAAAAAAGATTCTTTCAGTTTTCTCAAACTCATCTATAAGTTGAAGAAGCCTCTCAGGCATAAAGTTGATATGTTTTCGGGGGTCTTCCCTCAAAACTAGGTAACGATAAACTTCAGGTGGAGCCACAGCCAACCATTCAGAAAAGGTAAAAGAAATTCCTTTATGAGTCTTCATGGCTTTTTCCCCCAACAAAACCCATTCATAGGGGATACGGTAAGGACCTTTCCAACCAAAAACCCTACGAACAATTTCTTCTCCGGTATCGTAAGCTCCACCCTTAACACAATGGTCCTTACCTGCAGGTTCACAACTCACCTTAAAAATAGCCCATTTAGCAGGCCAATCAATTCTCCATCTTAACTTAACAGGCCAACTTTGAAGTTTAACTTCTCCTTGATTTCCACATGCATCACACTTATAAAGAACGGTGTCTGTTGGAGGTTCCCAACCTAAAACCTTTGTTGTTTTAAGTCTTCCACATTTTTCACACAAAACAAGACAGGGATACCAGTTTTCCATCTCCTTCTTAAACTGTTCAAATCTTTCTTTTTGAAGGGTTGGACCCATAACTTCAATTAGAATCTTCCTTAGGTCTTCTACCCTGTTTAAAGAAAGTCTAATGATGTTTTTCATTTCAGAAGTCTGATAAAGTTCATGAGACCAGATAACCTTTGGATACAACCCAAAATCTGGAAAGGTTTTGATCAATTCTTGAGCATAATGCATCCCCCAACTTTCACAATGGTTGTAGGGGCATGGAACCATGTACATGGGTCTACCGATAAACTCCTTATGAACCATAAAATCTTTAGGTATGTTTGGTGGAAAACTTTTAAGCGAATCAAAATCATCCACAAAAAACAAAAATTCTGTTTTTCTTCCCCTTTCCTTTAACAACTTTTCCAAAACACCACAATAGACAAGTTCTCTTCCAACTCCAACATGAATGGGTCCACTGGGTGTTTTTGCAGTACTAAAAACTATTTTCTCATCTTCCCTAGCTTCAAGGTCACGTACAATCCTACCAACCCAATGAGTTTCAGGAACTTCCACGGTCAAACCCATCCAACAAAAATATTGGGTTGAACAACCATAAATAAACCTAAAGCCTAAAAACCCATCCACAAAAATTAGGTTTAAATGAAAAAACACAAAAACCTACAATTAAGGGGGCCCGTCGTCTAGTCAGGATAGGACATCGATAGGAAAACCCTAATGGAAGCCTGCGGAGCCGAAAGTCAGGGGTTCAAATCCCCTCGGGCCCGCCATAACTGTTCGTTCAAATCCTCTGGCAAGTAGCCTATTAAGCGTCTAACTTTCATACCATCCTTCGTAACATCATAACCCGCCACCGTTGCTTTACCAGATGTAGGTGTTAACAGAGTAGCTAAGAATATTGACGGTGGTCATCTTGCCAGCATCATTAGGACTGAAGCGAAGTATGCAAATACCTCTCCTTCATTTACTTGGAAACTAACGCTATGTGGAGCGGTCGCTCCATTAAATTCCTTTGTTAGATCTTTTACTTCTATCATTTTCTCACTTTCCTAAATAAGTTTATTCCACATAAAG
>CAZNLG010000034.1:0-6220 GCA_964573765.1 uncultured Candidatus Bathyarchaeia archaeon
AGAAATATGTCGTCAGATGGATGCTGTGGCTTTTAAAATTGGGGTAAGTATTGTGGGAGGTCACTGTGAAATAACTCCAAATTTAACTCATCCACTTGTAATTGGTTTTTGTGCGGGTTTAGTTGAGAAAAAACGTTTTATAACTTCAAGTGGTGCTAAAGCCGGAGATAAAATAGTTTTAACAAAGACAGCTGGAATCGAAGGTACAGCTATTCTTGCTTCTGACAGACGGAAAATTTTAATAAAAAAGTTTGGAAAAAAATTTGTGGATAAAGCTGAAAGGCATATCGAAAAGATCAGTGTGGTAAAAGAAGCTCTTCTTTCATCCAACCTTGAAGGTGTTCATGCAATGCATGACCCAACCGAAGGTGGAATTCTTGGTGGGGTTTGGGAGATAGCTGAAGCATCCAAAAAAGGTTTTAGGATTTATGAAGAAAAAATTCCACTAACTCCTGAAACAGAAAAGATATGCCAATTCTTTAAGGTTGACCCTCTTAGACTTATCAGTTCGGGTACATTACTTATAAGTGTCAAACCAAGTAAAGTAAAACAACTTATAGATGAGCTAACCCAACATAGGATTCAAGCTTCAATTATCGGGGAATTTTTGGAAGATAAGAAAACCAGAGTTTTGATTGAAAAAAATCGTAGGATAAGGTCAATAGGTCAACCAGTCCAAGATGAACTTTGGATAGTTCTAAAAAGAAAACCTAAACTTTAAGTAAAAACATCATTCCCATTCTATCGTAGCTGGTGGTTTATGGGTTATATCGTAAACAACCCTTGTAACTGAAGGTATCTCATTGGTTATTCTTGTAGATATTCTTTCAAGAATTCTGTAGGGGATTTTTGCAAAACTTGCTGTCATAGCTTCTTCACTCTTAACCGCACGAATACCGACGGTATAACCATAAGCTCTTGCATCTCCCTTTACACCAGTGGTTTTTCCTTCAGCTAAAACAGCAAAATATTGCCAAAGACTTTCCTTTAAACGTTTGTTTTTCTCTATTTCTTCTCTCACGATCTTGTCAGCTTTTCTAACAACTTCAACTTTTTCTTTTGTAACTTCACCAACAACCCTTACAGCTAAACCTGGACCTGGAAAAGGTTGTCTCCAAACTATTTCCTTTGGAAGACCTAAAGCTTCAGCAACCTTTCTAACTTCATCCTTATAAAGGTCTCTTAAGGGTTCAACTATCCCTTTAAACTCCATTTTTGTAGGTAAACCAGCCACGTTATGATGAGTTTTAATTTTTTCAGAACGTCTTCTAAAACCAGATTCTATCCTGTCCGGGTAGATCGTTCCCTGAACCAAATATTCAGCTCCAACATTTTTTGCAACTTCTTCAAAGGTTCTGATAAATTCTTCACCGATGATTTTTCTTTTATCTTCAGGGTCTTTTACACCCTTAAGTTTTTCAAAAAATTTTTCTTCAGCATTAACCATAACAAAGTTGATGTCAAATTTTTCAAACGTTTTTTTGATGGTTTCAGGTTCACCTTCCCGCATAAATCCATGGTCTACAAAAACTGCTGTTAAGTTTTTACCCAAGGCTTTTGAAGCCAAGACGGCTGCTGTACTGGAATCTACACCACCACTTAAAGCTATCACACATTTTTTGTTTCCAACGGTTTGTTTTATTTCTTCAATGGTTTTTTGAACAAAATCTTCCATAACCCAGTTTGGATTACAACCACAAACTTCAAAAATAAAATTTTTCAACATAAGCATACCTTTTTCAGTATGAATAACTTCAGGATGCCACTGTAAACCCCATAAAGGCTTATGTTTATGTTTAAAAGCAGCTATGGGAGAGTTTTTTGTATGAGCTAAAACTTCAAATTCTGATGGAAGACTGTAGACAACATCACTATGACTCATCCAAACTTTTTCTCTTCGTCCTAAACCCTTCAAAACACCGATAGGTTTATCAATTGTAACATAAGTTATTCCGTATTCTTTTTTTACACTAGGTTTTACTTCTCCACCAAAGAAATGGGCAAGTAGTTGATGTCCATAACATATTCCTAAAATTGGTATGTTTAAACTAAAAATTTCTTCATTACATTTTGGAGCATTTTCTTCATAAACACTGGAAGGACCACCTGAAAAGACAAGTCCCCTAACGTTAAATTTTTTGTTAAAATCTGCAATTTCTTCTTTTGTTATATCATGTGGGACTATTTCAGAATACACATTGTTTTCTCTGATTCTTCTTCCGATAAGATGACAATATTGACCACCAAAATCCAATACTAGAATGGTATCGGTTTTCAATTTATTCTAACCTTACTGTAACTCCTTTTTTTGCTAGATATTCTTTTACTTCTTTTACTCGATAGGTTCCATAATGAAATATACTTGCAGCTAAAGCTGCTGTAGCTTGGGTTTTGTTAAACACTTCATAGATGTGTTCTAATGTACCACAACCACCTGAAGCTATAACTGGTATGTTAACCATTTCACTTACAGCCTTAGTTAGAGGAATATCATAACCTTCAACAGTTCCATCCTTATCCATGCTTGTAAGTAAAATTTCTCCGGCACCCCTTTGTTCAACTTCTAAAGCCCATTTTAAAGCATCAAGTCCAGTAAATTGTCTTCCACCATAGATTGAACATTCAAACCAACAGAAGCCTTCAGGTGTTTCTACAACAATTTTATCTTCAGCATCCCTTGGAGACTTTACATATCTTCGTTTAGCATCAATAGCCACCACACAGGCTTGACTTCCAAAATGTTTAGCTAATTGATTTATCAAGTTTGGATTTTTTATTGCAGCCGTGTTTACGGATACTTTATCCGCACCAGCATTAAACACTTTTCGAGCATCTTCAACTGTTCGAATTCCACCTCCAACGGTTAACGGTACAAAAACGTTTTCGGAAGTTTTTTCGATTATGTGTACCATGGTCTCCCGTTTTTCATGGCTTGCAGTTATGTCAAGAAAAACTATTTCGTCAGCTCCATCTTCATAGTATTTTTTTGCAAGCTGCCAAGGGACACCTGCATATCTTATCTGTTTAAACTCAACACCTTTTACAACTCTTCCTTCAGGAATAGCTAGGTCACAATCAAGACATGGAATAATCCTTCTACAAATCATTTTTCTACAATTCCAAAAAATTCTTTAGTATTTTTAAACCTAACCTTCCACTTTTTTCGGGATGAAATTGAACCCCATAAAGATTGTTTTTCCAAACGACTGCTGTTACTTCACATCCATAATTTGTTGTAGCTACTACTATATCTTCTTCCGGTTCAGCATGATATGAATGTACAAAATAAACATATCCATTTTCGATGTCTTTAAACAGAGGACATTCCCTTTTTCTTATTGTAAGTTTGTTCCATCCAATTTGAGGAAGTTTTAAGTTTGTCCTGATCTTTACAACTTTCCCCTTCATAAATCCTAAACCTTTTACATTTAACGATTCTTCAGATTCTTCAAAAAACATCTGTAAACCCAAACAAATACCTAAAATAGGAATGTTTAAATCTAAAAGTTTCTCTATACTTGGAATAAACGGTTTAAGATTTCTCATTCCATCTTCAAAACCACCAACACCAGGTATTATGATTTTTTCCAAAGGAAGATTGGATGGGTTACTTATGATGGTTACATCAACACCTAAATGTTTTAGTGCATTGTAAACACTTCTAATGTTACCCATCCCATAATCGATTATCGTAACCTTAACTTTTCTGTTGGTTTGCAGGTCAGACAAGTCGAAAGTCCTCTTTAATTGTTGTTAACACAAGATGAGTATTTGTTCTCTCCACATGCGGAATTGCCAATAAAGTCTTTGTGAATTTGCTAAGTTCTTCACGAGTTTTAAATTTTGCGATAATTATTGCATCGGTTAAGCCAGTGGTGTCATAAACAGCACAAACGTTTGGTCTTTTTGCAACTTCTCTATCTACTTCAAGAAGTCTTCCTTTTGAGACTGTAAGTTCTATTATTGCTGTTAATTCGTAGCCTAATTTTTCATGGTTAAGAATTACAGTGTAACCTTCAATGATACCTTCCTTTTCCATGCTTTTTATTCTTGTAAGAACTGTTCCAACAGCCACTCCAACTTTTTTGGATATCTCACGAAAAGATTGTCTTGAGTTTTTTAGTAATTCTTCAAGGATCTTTTGGTCAATTTCATCGATTTTTTGCATGGTCACTCTAGGCTAGAATCTTTTTGGAGTTATTTTATCTTTTCGGTTTTTGAATAAATGCTCAATATTTTTAATTATTTTTGAACATTTGTTCTGTCTTTATGGGGAAAAGTATATATCTGATTCCTTGGAATCATTAAAGACATACTGAAAATATGGTGAAACAAACATGCCCTACGAAAGAACCGTCGAAGGAAAGTTAAAACCTCTGAAAAGAACTCCTGAAGAAATCCTAGATATAATTAAGAAGGAAAAGATTAGATTTATCGACCTACACTTTACAGATGTTCCTGGAAAACTTCAACATACAACGATTTCTGCTGATATGTTAAGTGTTGAAAGTTTTGCTGAAGGTATTCCTAAACTTGACGGGTCGTCTATTAGAGGTTTTGTTGAAATTCATGAATCAGACATGGTCCTTAAACCAGACCCTTCAACTTTTGCCATAATTCCATGGATGCCTGAAAACCTTAAAACAGCTAGGATTATCTGTGATGTTTATTGGGGTTTTGGGTTAGGTAGGTTTTCCAGAGACCCAAGAAGTGTTGCCCAAAAAGCAGAGCAAGTATTAAGAGACAATGGTTATGAAGCTTCCTATTGGGGATCTGAAGTTGAATTTTTTGTTTTTGACAAAGTTCAGTGGGATGTTCTTACAGCCTACAAAGGTCAAAGTTACCAGATAGAGTCAAGGGAAGCTGTTTGGAACAGTGGAGCTAATTATCCAATCAGGTTTAAAGAAGGATATTTCCTCGCTCCACCTCAAGATACACTTATGGAGTTTAGGTGTGAGTGTTCAAGAGTTTTAACGGATAATTTTGGTGTGATTTGTGATGCTCATCATCATGAAGTTGCAGGTGCGGGACAAGGTGAAATAAACTTTTATCGGGATAGTTTAACCAATACAGCAGACAGTGTTATGACTCTTAAGTATGTTGTAAGAAATCTTGCTTACCAACGAGGTATGGTTGCAACTTTCATGCCAAAACCAATTTTTATGGATAATGCTTCAGGAATGCATGTTCATATTAGTCTTTGGAAAGACAACAAAAACCTTTTCTATGACCCAAATGATCCGCATGCTGAAATAAGTCAACTAGCCAGATATTTTGGTGGAGGTTTACTTGAACATAGTCGTTCCCTTGCAGCCATAGTAGCACCAACCACAAACTCTTACCGGAGACTTGTTCCTGGATATGAAGCCCCAGTCTACATTGCTTGGAGTCGTAGAAACAGGTCTGCAAATCTTAGAGTTCCTGTTTATCATAAGGGACCCAAAGCTGCAAACCAAAAAAGATTAGAATTTAGACCACCAGACCCATCATGTAACCCCTATCTTTGTTTTGCAGCTTTACTTGCAGCTGGTTTGGATGGTATAAAGAAAAAGATCGATATGGGAGACCCTGTGGATGAAGACATCTATAAGCTTACACCGGAAAGAAGAAAACAACTGGGTATAGGGGAGCTACCTGGAAGCCTAAAAGAAGCTGTTGAATCCCTACAAAGTGACCAGGAATACCTTAAACCGATCTTTTCCCAAGACCTTATCGACAAAATCATCGAACTTGAAACCTTTGAATACTCAGAAGTGAACCTAAGACCACATCCATACGAATTCCATCTATACTTCGATAGGTAGAAGTTAAGTTTTATCTGTGTTCTTTCTTTTTTATTTTATGTTTATGCAGATGGTTGTTTTTAGGGTTCCTTTGAAAGGTTGATTGGTTGTTAGTTTTGAGTATATTTGAACAATGATAGGGTGCAGCCATCTTTATAGTTTGGCTAAGTTTTTAGGGTTAGAACTTGAAAGCTTAAAAGAAGTGAAAGAAAGAGTAAAAGAGCTGACAGGAAGGGAAGGTATTGTTGGAGGATGTTGCGGAAAAGCTCCTTTCACAGGTACCAGTCCTAGATTTCTACTATATAGTTTCGGGGAAAATAGATGTTGTTTTCCCCCAGATTGCCTACATGACAAGGAAGAAGAAGCTTTTAGCTCAGCTTGAACATTTCAGCTATCTTTTTCTTGGGTTAGTAATAGGGCAGCTTTGCGGTTTTTCT
>CAZNLG010000034.1:6230-9903 GCA_964573765.1 uncultured Candidatus Bathyarchaeia archaeon
GCCTTAGCCTTTACCGTAGCTTTCCCTGTTGAACTCTACCTTCTAAAGCATCCACCGGGAAAGATTCCAACATGGGAGTGGAGTGGTGGAAAAACCTACAGAGAAATTCTCTCGGTTTTTGGTTGGGTATGTATAAACGTAACCCTGTACTTTTTAGTAGGTTTAGTTTGTTCCTTCTTCTGGCACTCGGTCAGCTTTTAAGCTTAAACTAGAAAGGATATGTTGATGAAGATGCCCAGGTCAGCCACCTAAACCTTCACCGGATAAAGCTAAACTTCTGGATTTTGGAGCTGGGGATGAAACATGGAATGTTTACAGGCTTGAGGATGGAACGATTGGTTAAGACGATTTCTAGCCAAAATTTTTATTTTACGAGTATCCTTAAGTTTCTTTTACACATAGAGCTTATAAGTAAAGGTCAGATGTTTAGATGAAAATCCTAACTCTAGTCATCAGCTTTAAAAAAATCTTGTTGTGACTGGTATGCGTAAAGTTTTCCCTAGGGTTTATGGGTTATGGGCGTCAACTTGACAAATTCTTTACTTAAGATTTCATCTAAGTTTAGGTTAAAATATCTACAACAGATGGTTAGATGTTTTTAAGATTTTTCATCTTCAGCTTCAACTTTACTTAAAAATTGCTTCTTTTCCAATCTGATGTTGTTCAACTTTCCCACGAATGTACATGTTCCTGCATACATTCCTGTACCTGTAAAGCTACCTACAAGAGAAGTTTTTCGTTCGTGTTGAGTAGGATTATTACTCCACTACCCACATATTCTTCCAAGGAAGTCTTTTGCGTATGGTTGACTACATCAAATGCGTAACGGAAATTAACCCTAAACAGAATGTGGAAACTATTTAAAGGTAAACTTCTTTTCAGTTTTAGGAAAAGTATTTTTAGCTTTACAGGTAACCATTCATAAGAGCATGGAAATTTTAGAGAATGGTGTCACCAGAAATGTCAGACATTGAACTTGAAATGCTTAAACTTAGAAAGCTTAGAGAACTTGAAAGAAAGTTAAAAACATCTACGCAAAAAACTGAAACAGTTAAGGAAGACCCTTTTGAAGTTGTGGGTAGGATGCTTGTTGGAAGAGGAAAAGAAGTTCTTGAAGCAGCTCGACTACAATTTCCCGAAGCAACAGACATAATCATAAACGGTCTTGCAACCCTCATAAAAAACGGTAAAATTAAGGAACCAATAAGTGGAGAGCTTCTTCACGAAATTTTTAGGGCTTTTGGTTATGATATTAGACTTGAAACCAAAATAGTGTTTAAAGAACATGGAAAAGTTAAGAGTTTGGCGGAGAAATTAAAAGAAGAACTGTAAGGGCTTTATTACCTTCTTAAAGCTACAAACGGATTTAGTTTTGAAGCCCTCCATGCTGGATAGAGACCTGCAAGTGCACTTAAAATAACCGTAAACAACCAAATAGAGGTTAAGTGTTGAGGTAGGTAGATGGGTTGAATAACCTTGGGAAATTCATGTAAACTCATTATCATCGAAAATCCAAAGGTTCCAAAAATCATTCCAACAATTAAACCTATGGTTGCCCCAAAAACTCCTATAAGAATGGCTTCAGTTAGGAAAAGAAGAAGAACTTGACTATCTCTAAATCCTAATGCTTTCAGAATACCTATTTCTCTTGTACGTTCCATGACGGA
Organism: uncultured Candidatus Bathyarchaeia archaeon; assembly: GCA_964573765.1. Lineage (GTDB taxonomy): Archaea > Thermoproteota > Bathyarchaeia > Hecatellales > Hecatellaceae > CAZNLG01. The sequence goes on from CAZNLG010000034.1 coordinate 7,898, forward strand.
AGTAAACAAGGTTGTTATAATTCCAACAGCTGCAACTACCAAGGAAACCCCTGCTATAGTCAGCATAAAAATCGACCAACCACCTAAAATGTTTTGGACTGTTTGAGCAATAACCTTAGGTGAGATTATACCTATGTCTTTACCGTAGATTTCTCTGATTTCTTTTTCAACTTTATCGTTTAATTCAATGGACTTTGTTACAACAATAATTCCATCATATTTTCCACCACACTTAAAAAAAGAGTTTGCAGCTGACAGAGACATCTGAACCATGCTGTCCACATTAATATAACTTGGACTACCCAGATAGTTTAGGATACCTCTAACGATAAAAGACCTTTTAACAGTTACAGGTTTTGGAATACCCCCCACTTCTTTAACATAGGTATATTCTAAAGTCACGGTTTTACCGTACTCAACCAAAGGTTTTGACTGTCCAGGGGGGATTTCCACGTCACTTCCAACGATGATACCTACACAATCTGTTGGTTGAACAAGCCTACCTTTCTTAAGTGAAAGAGTGGGATATATGTAATGAAGTTTTGTTTGGTCTATCCCTGCAACAAGAACATTCATACTGGCAGAACCAGACCTTAAAGTCGCAGACCTATGAATAAACGGAATAACTACTTCCACACCTTCCACAGATTTTAACCTTTCAACCATTCTTGCATCCAAAATTACGGATGGTGCTGTCCATGTTCCACGTTCAACACCTGCGGCTGGAACAACTATAAGTGTATTCGGGGAAAGTGTACTAAACGATGCACTGATAAACTCCGTAAAACCAGTACTCATCCCCGTAAGTGAAACTATCAAGGTAACACCGATAACAACCATCAGGATCGTTAGAGTGGACCTAAGTTTTCGGTCTTTTAAGGCTTCAAAAGAGAACCTAAAAACTTCAAGAATGTCCATGTGAAATCCCCAAACTATCCACTTGGAGTTTTACGTTTCTTCCAAAACATAACTACCAGAACAGCTAAAACAAGTATCCCAACAAAAACTAAACCATAGGTTAGAATGGGTAAAACTGGACTTGTAGGTTGACTTGTTTCCTGAGTTTTCGGTGGAAACGTAACTTTAACAGGAATTTCATGAATTAAACTATGGGGTCTGTTGTATTCATCTCGATAGGAGATTAGGATTTTTAACGGATAGGTCCCTTCTTTTGTTTTACCGACAAATACGTTTAAGGATGCTGGTGCTGGAGCGTTAGGGTCGATTTCACCCATGTATAAGGAGCTTTCAAGAGTTTGCTGGAATGGTTGTTCAGGAAGAATTGTTACGTTTGTGTACATTGCAGGAGTTGTTCCACGGTTTAAGACCGTGAAAGAAACCGTAAATTCATTATTCACGTATATGGGTGAAGGAGTAAAGGAAACATCATACACAATAAGTTCTATCGAGCCATGAAGAGGAATACCTAAAAAGTTTTTTGTAACCTGCTTAACTCCCAGATTATCAACATAATAGATGTCAATTTCAAATACATGAACAACTCCTGCTTCAGCTGAAGGTGAAGCCATCAAACGATAGTTTATGGTTGAAGTTGAATTTGGAAGTAAATCCCCAACACTTACCGTTGAAGGGGTTATGGTTGCAAAAAGAGTTGGGGATATAAGTTGAACCGTAACCATTTGAGCTTCAAAGTCACCAAAGTTTTTTAGGGTTAACTTTAAATCAAAAATATCCCCTTGACAAACTGGTTCCGGGTTAATTTGGTAGGATTCTATGTTTACAAGTGAACTTGGAGTTTTGGGTAGAACAGACAAACCAATACTTCTTACTTCTTGATGGGTTTGTTCAAATTTGTCTCGGTATGTTAAGGTTAGGTCAAGCGGATATGTACCAACAACATTTTTACTTGTTGTTAGATAGAGTGGAAACTCAACAGAAGAACTTGGTTTAACTGAGTCAAAATGCCAAAAACCATCTTTTTCGATAAAAACCATTGGAGAAGCCCCTGTTGCTGTTTTTGCTAAACTACAAGTCACATCTAGGTC
>CAZNLG010000034.1:9913-10581 GCA_964573765.1 uncultured Candidatus Bathyarchaeia archaeon
TTTTAACATAGAGAACATTTCTTTCTCCAGCAACGATTTCTTCACTACTTGTTTCCACTTTAAGCACTGGTTCTTGGGTTGGAGCTTTAACAACTAAACCCAAAGATTTTGAAGTTGTTCTTTTGTAACCGTATGCATCTACATAAGAAACCGTAACTGAAACAGGGTAAGCATTTCCGGTTGAAGCTACTGGAGCATAAATTTCCAAGTTAATGGTTAAGTTTTCAGATGGTTCAACTTTCGTAAAACGCCAACTATTATCTTCAGACACAATTGTGAGAGGGGAAGAAACACCAACCAAAATATTGATATCGGAAGCAGAAGCTTCTCCTTCATTTGTTAAAACTAATGTGACATTGTTAAAACCGGGAAAAATTTCACCTGGGCTTATACGCATAGAAAAACATACTTCACCATAAAGCGGAACGGAAACTGTTGTGGAAGAAGTAACACCAGATGGGTAACTTGAAGTCTTTGAAGTAACTTCCATCGTTAAATCGTAAACCTTTAACTCAGCACCTTTATCTATGTTTAAAACAAAGGAAAGGGTTGCTGTTTGTCCTGGTGAAATGCTTGTGCAACCTGCAAAGGCTTTTGTTTCTCCTGTTGGGGTTCTGAAGGGTGTGTTTTCAAGGTATAGCTTAGCTGTAACCCCACTCATCGTTTCT
>CAZNLG010000035.1:0-4167 GCA_964573765.1 uncultured Candidatus Bathyarchaeia archaeon
GTCATTATTTAGTTGTTCAACATTGACAAAAAAACGCTCAATAAAAGACAGAATTGAAATTTGGAAGGAAATGCTTCCTTCTATAGGAAAAGCAGAGTTTTATAGGCTTTTATGCAGACTAAAACGTCATGCTAAGGTTCATTCATACAAGGTTGAAAACGGAAAAATAGCCCTTATCGTTAGCTACAATTCTTTCAGGGAAAGAGTAAATGGTAGAGTTATCCTTTCAAGCTGGGTTGGTAGAAGAAACTATCAATCGGTAAGATTGTACAACTATGGTAATCGCCTAAACAAAAGAAGAGTCTAACTGAAAAAATTCTAGTCTTTACGACAAATCTAAAAATTTACATTTTTTACTTTAAAATTCTCAAGCTTAACAAAAAATTTTTAAATATAAAAATCTAATTTTTTATAGTTGGAGGTTGAAAAAAGCTTGGCAAAAAAGAAAGCCAAGAAGAAAACTACCAAGAAAAGTAAAAAATAAGTTAGAATCTTAAATATTCAGAACAATTTATTTAATGAACCCTAAAACTTCTTCTTTTAATTTTTTATCTGTTACTTCTTTGACTCGTTGTGAAAAGTTTTTATTAATCTAGGTCTTAGTTTTTGGTGGTGTTTTTGTTATGGAAGATGTTTTAGCTAAGTTTGGTAAGCGAAATCCTATCTATGGAACTGTAACTTTGAAACGTGGTTTTGCAAAAATGCAGAAGGGTGGTGTTATCATGGATGTTACAAACGTGGAACAAGCTCAGGTTGCGGAAGAAGCAGGTGCTGTTGCTGTGATGGTTTTGGATAAACTTCCAGCAGATGTTAGGAAGGCAGGTGGGGTTGCAAGAATGTGTGACATAAAAATCATCGAAGAAGTTATGGACCATATTACCATTCCGGTCATGGCTAAATGTAGAATTGGTCACTACATGGAAGCTAGAATTCTTGAAACAATAGGTGTTGACATGATAGATGAGAGTGAAGTTCTAACTCCAGCAGATGAACAACACCATATCAACAAATGGGAATTCACTGTTCCCTTTGTAAATGGTGCTAGAGACCTTGGTGAAGCTTTAAGACGAATAGCTGAAGGAGCTGCTATGATAAGAACGAAAGGGGAAGCTGGAACCGGAAATGTTGCTGAAGCTGTTAAACATATGAAACTTGTTATGGGAAAAATTAGGGAGCTTCAAAAAGCAAACGAAGAACAACTTTTAGATGTTGCTAGGGAATATAAGGTACCTTTTGAACTTGTTAAGGAAACAGCTTCTCTTGGAAGATTACCCGTTGTAAATTTTGCTGCTGGTGGTATTGCAACTCCTGCTGATGCAGCTTTGATGATGTGGTTAGGTGCTGATGGTGTTTTTGTTGGTTCAGGTATCTTTAAGTCTGAAGACCCGTTAGAAAGGGGAAAAGCGATAGTGTTAGCAACAACCCACTGGGATGACTTGGAAGTTGTTGCTGAAGCATCTCGAATGGTTACGGAGAAAAAATCCATGGTTGGAATTGATATTAAAACTTTAAAACCGGAACAACTTATGCAAACAAGAGGTCTGTAAGCTTGAAAAACCTAAAGATAGGTGTTCTTGGAATTCAGGGGGCAGTCTCCGAACATGTTGAAGCAATAAACAACACTATAAAGGAAAACGGTTTAGAAGGTTGTGGGGTTGTTGTTAAAACAAAAAATCAGCTTGAAGAAGTACAGGCTTTGATAATTCCTGGTGGAGAAAGTACAACGATTGGACGTGTAAGTAAAGAGAGAAACTTGTTTGAGAAAATTGTTCAAAAAGCAAAGGAAGGATTACCAATTTTTGGTACATGTGCAGGACTTGTTTTGTTAGCTAAGGAAGTTTTTGATGCAAAAGTCGGAGTTCTTGAACAACCCATTTTTGGTTTAATGGATGTTAAAGTCATCAGAAACGCTTTTGGAAGACAAAGAGAATCATTTGAAGTTGAGCTTGAAGTTCCTATACTGGGTGAAAAACCATTTCCAGCAGTGTTTATTCGTGCACCTATAGTTGAAAAGGCATGGGGTAAAACAAAAGTTTTAGCAAAATATGAAGAAAAAATTGTTGCAGTTCAAGAAGATAACCTTTTAGCTACAGCTTTTCATCCAGAATTAACTAACGACAGAAGATTCCATCAATATTTTTTGAAAATGACTTTTTAACCAATCTTAAAATTAAGAATTTCTAGATGTATTTTAACCATGGATTTCCTTCATGGTATTCATTTAAGGATTTTATATGAAAAGTTGAAGAACCTTTCCTTAAAGCTTTAACAAGAGCTTGAGTTGTTTCTATCCTTGTTAAAACAGGAACAGAAAATTCAACAGCCGTTCTTCTTATAATGTAACTGTCATCAATAGTTTTTTCTTTGGTTGGTGAAGGTGTGTTTATAACCATACCTATGTCTCCAGCTGAGATCATTTTTGGTATGCTTCTGATACCTTCACTTATCTTTCCAAGCCCGATTACTTCTATACCATGTTCCTGAAAAACTTTTGCAGTTCCACCTGTAGCAAGGATCGGATAACCCATGGTCTGAAGTTCTTTTGCAATGTTTAGAGCTAACTCTCTGTCCTTTCTTCTAACAGTAATAAGAATGAATTTTTTTCGGTCTGGAAAACTTAAACCAGCAGCCATGAAAGCCTTTAACATAGCTCCTTCCAGTGTGTTATCTATACATGCAACTTCTCCGGTTGAAGTCATTTCAACACCCAAAATTGGGTCTGCACCTTTAAGTCTTAGAAAGGAGAAGGTAGGTGTTTTAACACCAAAATGGTTGATTTTTTTATTGTTTAATTCAATTTTGAAGTCTTTAACCCGTTTACCCATCATAGTTTTGCCACCAAGATAAATCAGAGGTATCCCAGTACATTTGCTGGTGTAAGGCATACTTCTACTTGCTCTAAGATTTAACTCAATAATGTAAACTTCTCCTTCTTTAACAAGAAACTGAATGTTAAATGGACCTATTATCTGAATTTCTTTCGCTATCTTTCTGGTGTAATCTTCTATTTTGTTTATTTCCACTTCCGTTAAAGTTTGAGGTGGAATAACCATTGTTGCATCTCCACTATGGGTTCCAGCAAGTTCAACATGTTCGATTATCGCTCCTATAAGGACATCTTCACCATCACAAACAGCATCAACTTCAACTTCTTTTGCATCTTCGATAAATTTACTTATAACTACAGGGTGTTCCGGAGAAATTTTTGTAGCTCTTTCTATGTATTCCTGAAGTTCTTCTTCGTTGTTTGCAACTCTCATAGCTGCACCAGAAAGCACATAAGACGGTCTGATGAGAACAGGATAGCCAACCTTGTTTGCAAAATCTTTTGCAGAATCTATGGTTGTTACGCTACTCCATTTAGGTTGAGGAATTTTCAGTTTATCAAGTAAACCACTAAACTTTGCTCTATCTTCAGCCTTATCGATGTTTTTTGCAGAAGCCCCTAACAACCTAACACCACGACTTTCCAGTTGAACTGCAAGATTGTTTGGGACTTGGCCTCCAACGTTAACAACAACACCTAAAGGTTGTTCGGCATCAACTATGTCTAAAACTCTTTCAAGAGTTATTTCTTCAAAGTAAAGTTTATCGGACATGTCATAATCGGTTGAAACGGTTTCCGGGTTATCATTTAGAACTATTACTTCATCTATCCCTTCTTCTTTTAAGGACCATGCTGTGTTCATTGTACAATAATCAAACTCTACACTACTTCCGATCCGTATACATCCCGCACCTAAAATTAGGACTTTTTTCTTTGGTGAAAAATCGACATCATCTTCACTGTCTCCATAGGTTAAGTAACAATAGTTTGTTTTTGAAGCCCATTCAGCAGCCATCGTGTCTATAATCTTGAATGAAGGTTTTATCCCAAACTCTTTTCTAAAACTTCTAATATGGTCTTCGCTGGTTTTTAAATACAAAGCAATCTGCTTATCAGAAAAACCTAACATCTTGGCTTTACGTATGATTTTAGGTGCATCTTCATCTTCTAAAGAAAGATTCTGAAGAATTTTCTCCATCTCAACGATGTTTTTTATCTTAGAAAGGAACCAACAATCGATCCCTGTTAGTTTGTTGATTTCTTGAACAGAAAAACCTCTTTTTAAGGCTTCAACAATAACAAAGATTCTTTCATCTGTGGGATGTCTAAGAAGTCTTATG
>CAZNLG010000035.1:4177-10412 GCA_964573765.1 uncultured Candidatus Bathyarchaeia archaeon
GTCTTATGATTTCATCTGTAGATTTATTCTGAAAATCTGTATGATTACCTACAAGACCAATTTTTCCTATATCAAGACCTCTTATAGCCTTCTGAAAAGCTTCTTCAAAAGACCTTCCAATCGCCATAACTTCACCAACAGACTTCATCTGAGGACCTAAACGTCTATCCACAGCTCCAGGAAACTTTTGAAAGTCCCATCTTGGAATCTTTACGACTACATAGTCTAAGGCTGGTTCAAAGCATGCCGTTGTTACACCAGTAATTTTGTTTATTAATTCTGGAAGGGTATAACCTAAGGCTAGTTTTGCGGCTATGTAGGCTAAAGGATAACCTGTAGCCTTTGAAGCAAGAGCACTAGACCTAGACATTCTTGCATTAACTTCAACAGCCACGTAGTTTTCACTTGTGGGGTCAAGTCCAAACTGAATGTTACATTCTCCAACAACCTTTAAGGCTCTAATAACCCTTAAGGAAGCACTTCTTAACATGTGATACTCTCTGTTTGTTAAGGTTTGGGTTGGGGCTACAACAATACTGTCTCCAGTATGAATCCCAAGTGGGTCAAAGTTTTCTAGTGCAGCAACGGTTATAGTGTTGTCTGCATAATCTCGCATAACTTCATATTCTATCTCTTTCCAATGTTCAAGGTATTGTTCAACCAAAACTTGATGTCCTAAACTTAACTCTAAAGCTTTAGGAACTATCTCTGTAAGTTCTTCCTCATTGTAAGCTATACCAGAACCTCCACCTCCAAGAGTATAAGCTACACGGATGATAACAGGATAACCTATGTTTCGAGCAACTTCGACCGCTTCTTCTGTTGAATGAGCAGCTTGACTTTTAGGTATGGGAACGTTTGCTTCTAACATAGCTTTACGGAAAAGGTCTCTATCTTCCGTTATTTCGATGGTTTTGATGGAGCTTCCAAGAACTTTTACTCCTTCACTTTTTAGGACACCCATCCTGTTCAGTTTAACACCAACATTAAGTGCGGTTTGTCCCCCAAAACCAAGAAGTATTCCGTCTGGTTTCTCTTTTTTTATTATTTCTGCAACAACTTCAGGTACCAAAGGTTCTAGGTAAACTTTGTCAGCCATTCTAAGACTTGTTTGAATTGTAGCTACGTTTGGATTAACAAGGACTGTTTCTATTCCTTCTTCACGAAGAGCTTTTAAGGCTTGAGACCCACTGTAATCGAATTCAGCAGCTTGACCAATAACTATACCTCCACTTCCCAAAATCAAAACTTTTTTTAAAGTTTCTTTAAGTTGCATCAGTTTATTCTCTCCTAAAATCTTTGATTAAACGTAGAAACTCATCAAAAAAGAAACTTGTATCTTCAGGTCCTGGTGAAGCTTCAGGATGGAATTGAACAGCAAAAACTGGTAGTTTTTTGTGACGTATCCCTTCAACAGTTTTATCATTTACGTTTAGAAAAGTAGTTTCAACTTCTTCTGGTAAAGATTCAGGGTTTACTGCATAACCGTGGTTTTGACTTGTAATGTAACATTTTTTGGTTTTAAGGTCTATCACTGGATGATTTTGACCTCTATGTCCAAACTTTAGTTTATAGGTATCCCCACCAAAAGCTAGAGCTAAGATTTGACAACCTAAACATATACCAAAGATAGGAATCTCTGTTTCCAAAAGCTGTTCCACATTTCTTGTTAGATATGGAACCATTTTTGGGTCACCTGGTCCATTGGAGATTAGGACTCCATCAGGTTTTTCCGAAAGGATTGTTTCGATAGGAGTATCTATGGGAACTTGGATTACATCTAGATTTCTTTTTAGGAGACTTCGTAAAATGTTTCTTTTCACCCCACAATCTATCAAGACAACTTTGTATTTTCCATTGGTTTTGTGTCTTATGATTTTTTTCGTTGAAACTTCTTTTGCTAGGTCAGTTTTGTTTGGGTCGGGAATTTGCTTAACTTCTTCTAATATTTCTTCTGTACTGGGTTTTTCACCAGCAGGATAAACATGGAGAACACCAAGCATAACCCCATGAACTCTAAGCTTTTTTGTAAGCATTCTTGTGTCAACACCATAAATACCGGGAACTCCACTTTCTTCCAACCATTCATCTAAAGTTTTCTTTGAAGCCCAATGACTAGGCTCTGTACAAAGTTCTCTAATCACATAACCCCTTATTTTAGGCCCATCCGATTCAAAATGTTCCGGACAGACACCGTAATTTCCTACCAGCGGGTAAGTTTGGGTTAAGATCTGTCCATTGTAGGATGGGTCTGTTATAGATTCGACATAACCAACCATACCAGTGTTAAAAACCACTTCACCAGAAACTTTACCTATCGAGCCAAAACCATACCCAAAAAGAACGGATCCATCCGCTAAAGCTAAGTATGCTTCCTTCTCAGGTTTCTTGAAGTTACTCGTTGGAAACAGTTAACCCTTCTTTAGGAAAAAGAAAATTTGAAATTTAAGTTTTTCTGATACAATTTTTGCTAAAAGGTTAAAATTTAAAGAAAAAAGTTGATTTTATGTCAACCATTCTTCGGCTAAGCATGTAAGCATATATGACGGTGGCAAGTGTCATGACAAAGATGATTCCTTCAACATACCATACCGGAAAACCAAGCAGTCGAAAAACTGTTAAGGAAACAAAATCTACCGTTGCATGAATAGTCATAGCAACCCAAAGAAATTTTTTTGATGCTAAAGCTTTCAAAACTAATAGTGTTAGGGCTGTATGGAACATAATTGCTAAGTTCCTCTCCACAGCTCCTGGTAACATATCCATAAAAGTTAGTTTGTAACCCAGAAAATATACTGCTGATATAATGTTGACTACGTAAACCACAACTGCTTCACCAAAACCCCAACCTAAACCAAAGGATAAAATATGTTTAAGAGTTAGCCGGATAAACCCGATTTTTTTCATGAGCAAGTACCTTATACCTTCTTCAAAAATTCCGGCCAAGATTGAAGAATAACCAAAGTATGCTAAACTGGTGGCCAAAACCATACCATAAGTAACGGGAATCTGAAGTGGGACCACCCGTAAAAGTAATGCAAAAAGCCAACCTAGAGCACCCATACCAAAAGAAGCCCATGTTAAAGTTTCTGTTCCAGCTAAATAAAGAAACAAGATAAAGGCTGGTGTTAAAGCAATTAAAATTGCTATCCATACGGAAAGAAAGTTGAACACTTTACACCCAACCTTTAAGTTAAAATTTGGTTGAACTCCGACAAAACTTGGATTAAATGCATACTTATGTTTACGGTAACAACATTTAAATTCTTGGTTGTTAACTTCAAAAATTTTAATTTGAGGTTTAAGGAGTAAAATTTTAAAAATGATGCATAACATAAAAGTGTCATGGTGTTAAGGTTTGCCGGTTGTAATCTATGTTTTAATTGTAAGTGAAATCGGTAAGGAATCTGAAGTAAGAAAGGCTCTGGAAAAAATTAAAGGAGTTACCGAAGCTAAAACCGTCTATGGAGAATATGATGTTGTTGCAAGACTTGAAACTCCAAGTCTTAAGGAACTTGATGAAATAGTGACAACTATGCGTAAGATTCCAGGAATAATTCGAACTGTGACTTTGATTTCAGCTTAATCTAACTCATCTAAAAACTTTTTGGCTTCTTTAACTAAAACATCCAAGTTAGAGTAGGTTTTGTCTGGAATCTTTTCTAAAATGGAGTTTAAGGTAACTTGTTTTCCAGGTTTTAGGTCAAAAAGCTTCCAACCATACATTTTGATGAGTTTTGTTTTTGAAACTGGAAACTTTGTTTTTTCAAATATTTTTTTGAAGGACTCCAAACCAAAACATCCAGTTAAACTTGGAACATTTCCGGTTTTAACCAGTGTTTGAAAACGTAAAGCATCTGTGAACATAGCTAGATTGTTAAATAAAACGTAAATTTCACGTTTTCCGTTAAACTTTTTGAGGATGTCAAGTAACTTCCGTAATTCTTCTTCAGAATACTGATAATAATAAAGCTTTTTACCCAAACCATGAAGTCTAAAGTAGGCAACTTCGCCAACAAAGATAGGTGATGCAACAAAAGGGTCTGTACAATGTACAACTCCAAATTTCTCAAAAAAACTTTTTAGGTTATCTTTAGCTTCTTCTGTTAACCATTCAGGTCCTCTTGTCTCCCAAACTAAGGTAAGTTTATGTTTTTTAGCTTCCTTAAAGAACTCTTGAGCTTTTTTAAGGTTAGTTTGGTTTGGTTTAAATGACCCAGGAGTTTGAATTAAAAGTATCTTTGAGTTCAAAGTTCTACATGCATCAACCATTAAATCTAATGCTTTGATACATTCTGGAGTAAGGTCAAATCTATAAACATGGCTAATGTTTTGATGAGCTTTTATCGTAAATTCAAAGTTTTGAGGTGCTTCCTTTTTCCATTTGGAAAGAAGGGATGGTTTAGGATATTCATAAAAAGTCGAGTTTATCTCGACCAACGAAAACTCCTTATAATATTTTGTTTTTGAGACAGGAAAACCACAACATCCAACCTTTAAATGTATTCCGCTCAAATTTTAAACCAACCTTAAACCTGTCTCCAGTAAAAATTTAATGTTCTACAGATAAATCTAAACTTTTCCACATCGTTAAAGGAAAAATTTGAGTTAGGATTAATCCTTAAATCTCTAGATGTCTTACTAAAAATGGAGAAAACCATGGGGAACCCTAAACCTCCCGTAGCAGTGTACATCAAAGACTTTAACAGTTTTGCTCGATTTGCACTGGCTCTAACAGACTCACCACCACTTCTCTGGTGTTTTAAACATAACCGGAAGATTTTTTTAGGAGCATTTACGGTTTACATGTCTTGGAAAGGGGATGTACCGATTTTTGCTTATGTAAAACTTAAAGAAAAACCAGGTCCATTTCTTGCATATAAAAGTGACCTTGAAAAAGAAGAATATTATTTTACCGACAACATTGAAGATACAAGATATGTTTATGCTCCAATAATAACTCTAAAAGAACCACCAAAAATTTTTATAGAGTCTTTAGAGAAAAAACCCCCATCTTTCAAGAAACCCATGGGAATTGAACTTGATAGTCTACATTCGATGATGCGTTTACTTTACTTGGTTTCGTCAAGAGAGTTTACATCTTTTCCTGTGTGGCGTTTTAAGAAAAAGAAAAAATACATTCTTGGAGTTTGTATTCCTTTTGAACATTATTATGAGTCTAATGCTCTTCCAGTGTTCTTCTATGTAAACTTGAGAAAACCACCATTAGAACCATTCCTAAAATATCACACTTCAAGGTTTGAAGGAGAAAATTTGGAATATAGTAAAAACACTTCAGATACAAAGTTTTTTTATGCAAAGATCATTGACGTAAAGGAGATGCCCTTTTTCCCAGATTGATTTGAGATGAAAAGGTTGATGTTCAGAGAACAAATGGAAACTTCTTCCAGAAGAAGAAATTCAAACATAGTTTTAGCTTTAGATTTCCTTGAAAGTCATAAAGAAAAACTACTTAGGAAAAGTTTAAACCTACTAGAAGAACTTTCAGAATTAATTTGTGCCATAAAGATCAACAGACATCTGGTTTTACCTCTCGGACTTTTTGATGGTGTAACCAAGATAGTTGACCGTACTCATGACCTAGAAATACCTGTTATAATGGACTGTAAAATAAACGATATAAGTTCAACTAACCTCGTAATAGCTGAAAACTATTTTAAGGCTGGTTTTGATGGAATAACCGTAAACCCAACTGTTGGATGGGAAGATGGTTTAAAACCTGTGTTTAAACTGGCTCACCGTTTGAGTAAAGGAATAATAACTGTTGTATACATGAGTCATAAAGGTGCCCAAGAATTCTATGAACAAAAAATTTTGGAAGGTGTAGGAAAACATAGCTTTCAATATGAAGTTTTTGCCAGAAAAACATTGGAATGGCAAGCTGATGGTGCTGTTGTTGGAGCTACAAAACCGGATAAGATACAAGAAATAAACAAGATTCTTGGAGGAAAAGTACCTATCTATTCTCCAGGGGTTGGTTTTCAGGGAGGAAAAATTGAAGAAGCATTGATAAGTGGTGCTAAATTTTTGATTGTTGGAAGAACGATCATAAACTCCAAAAAACCAGTTGAAGTAACTGAGAGAATACGTGAAACAGTCTTAAAAACTCTTAAAAAAATTTCCGGATGATTTTTATCGTTGTTCTTGTTGTTGCCAAAGCTCGTTTTTTAGAAGGTCTCTAACAGCCGCCCTGATAACAGCACTTCTACTAGGA